>CAOJHI010000119.1 GCA_948436005.1 uncultured Lachnospiraceae bacterium | reverse complement strand
AATATTTTTTTAACATTTTTCATTTAACCTCTTGACATTTCTTAGCTGGACTGTTAAAATGAATTGTTTGCCGTCATCCGAAACTCTTTTTTCCGGTAAACTAACTATATCATTCTGACCTCAGGAATTCATTTCAACAATGCTGCCATTCTTTGCTGTATCTTATCCTGTTTTTATGCCATATCCCGTATTTATGCCATATTTTGCATACGCTCACTGTTTCCTGTACAAATCCCCCTTTTCCGCCGCAGACATTTCTTCCCTGTCACAGATAACGGCGTACTTTTCCGACTGTCATACCTGTACTCTTTTTGAAAACCTTATAAAAATAAGTAAGATTTACGTATCCCGTTTTCTGACAGATTTGCTTGACCGAAAGCTGTTTTTCTTTCAACAGACGAATCGCTTCCTGCATCCGGATATCAGTCAGCACTTCAATAAACGTTGTGTCCATTTCCTGCTTCAGAAGCCGACTCAGATAAAACGGGCTGATACCGATTGCCACGCCCACATCGCTCAGTGAAAGATCATCGCCATAATGCTGCTGCAAATACAGAATTGCCTTTTCTGTATAACTGTTTTCTTCTTCCGGTGCAAGAAGCGCCGCAAAACTGTCTGTTAACCTGTTTTTCAGCCATTTTTCTACCTTTTCCTTACAGTCTGCCTTCTGAAATTCCTCCCGGAACACTCCGCATCCTGCCAGCCTTTCCTTTTTCGCTGAAACCATCCCCAGCTCATCGTGAACCGCAAGGAGAAACTCTGCTGCCTGCACCTTTAACTGAATAAATTCTTCTTCACACGCAGCCTGCCCACAAGCCACTGCCTGTTCCACAAGCAGCAGCGCCTCTTCTATTTTTCCCTCCAGAAGAGCATGTACTGTACTTAAAACGGCTTCCGGAAGTTTCCATTTTTTCTTTGCCGCTGTTTCAAACTGAAAAAAGAAAAACCCCGCCTTCTCCCTGCCCTGCAATGCAATTCTTGACTCGGAAAGCCCGTTTTCCAACTCCCCCGGAACCTTGTATTTACTGATTCCGACTGCCACATCTATCCCTGCAGTTTTCAGAAGCTTGCCTGTGTCTTCTACAATATCAAGCGCCCAGCACTCGTAATCTTCCTGTTTGCCGGGCAGCAAAACAAGATAAAAAATGTTTTTATAGGAGATTCCAAAGCAATGGCAGAACCGCCGCACATGTTCAAAAATCTGCCGCTCTGTCTCTTCCGCCTTTTCCACATTATCTGCAACAGATTTCCATGCAGTAAAAATCCCGCCATCTCTCAGTTCCGGATAAATACCTGCAACCATCCCATACCCTTCCGGGTCCGGCTGCCGCAGTAACAGGGACTGCAGCCATTTCTGACCAGAAAGATCGGCAAGCCTTCCTGTTGCATCCCGGCTTTGTTTCTGTGATTCCTGAAACTGCTTTTCTTCATCCAAAATCCTGCACACTTTCTCCAGCGCTCCAATCATCTGCTCTGCATCGCACGGCTTCAGAAGGTAATCAACAGCCCCCAGCTGAAGTGCCTTCCGTGCATATGCAAATTCACTGTATGCTGTGTGAATCAGAATTTTCAGACGAATCTGCCGCCCTCTCAAAACTTCAATCGTCTCAAGCCCTGTAAGCCCGGGCATGTTAATATCCACAATGGCAATATCCGGCTTCAGTTTTTCCACATTCTGAATCAGGCTCACTCCGTCCAGAACGCTCGGTAAAAGTTCAATCTCTGCCAGGCTTTCCCGGATCTTCAGTTCCAAAGCCCTGCACTCCAGCACAGAATCATCTGCAATTATCAATCGGTACATGTTCCCACCTCTTCAAAACGGAGCCGGATTGTCACCCGCGTTCCCATTTTTTCCTCACTTTTTACCTCCATGGAAAAATCCTCTCCGTACATCATTTTCAGTCTCGAATAGACATTTCCAAGGCCAATTTTCACCCGCTTCTGCAAAGGATCTTTCATATCTCTGATCACCTCTGCCAGTCTCTTTGGTGGCAGCCCCACACCGTCATCTTCAATCACCAGATACCCTTCCTGCCCTTGGGCATCATACCTCGTTGTGATCTGTATGCTTCCCCCTTCGATTCTTTTCCCGATACCATGTGTGATGGCATTTTCAATCAGAGGCTGCAGTGTCAAAGACGGCACTTTTTGCATATGAAATGATTCGTCCAGCCTGAAAAAGAATTTTATACGTCCCTCGTACTGCTCCTCCTGAATCAGGATATAGTTTTCCAGTTCCTCCAACTCTTTGTGTATCGTAACCGGCGCTCCTGAAAAATCAAGATGAAACCGAAACATTTTTGCTGTCCGGTTCAGCAAAAAGCCAGTCTTCTCCGCATGTTCCAGATACGCGGTCTCTGCAATCATGTTCAGTGTATTAAACATAAAATGCGGATTGATCTGCATCTGCAGCTCCCGGAAGCGACTTTTCTCCAGTTCTTTTTGAATCTGCATATTCTCTTTCAGAAGGCAAATCTGACTTTTCAGATCTACTGTCATCCGATTAAATCTATCGATTAACATCGATATGTCATTGTTAATCTCCATCCCTTTCTGCATCACCTTCACTGGTTCAAATATCCCGCTCCCCACTCTGGCGGCCCCGTCCAGAAGCTCCTGTATCGGAACAACAATGGAACGGTAAATACGGCTGATCCGAAACAGAATCAAGGAACAGCTCAGTGCAACAATAAACAGCAGGCTGACTTTAAACAGAATATCTCTGGCATCCATTTCTTCCTGGAAAGTGTCCGCATAATCAAAAAACAGGCTCCTCGCCTCAACCCCTGCACCGCTCATTGCCTCATAGATCGAACAGATCTCCTGATACCCCTCATTTACCTGCGAAAAGCCCCCCTGGCCGGCTGCAAACAGCTGAATACTGCGGTAAATCTCTTCCGTCTGTTCTAAAAAACATTCTGACATATTCGAAATACCCTGTATTTTCCGCAGAAATTCCACACTTCCGCCTCCATCTGCAATCTGTTTCAGAACTGCCTGCGCCGACTGCCCTTCTGCCTGAATCTTATAAAAATCCGTCTCCTGACCGCCGCTGAATTTCGTATACAGCTTCAGCCGGTCCATTGCATTTTCCATATGTACGGTATAGTCATTTAAATAACTCATACTGTCAATTACATGCCGATAATGGGAATGATAAGATTCGCTGTACACCAGGATACTTCCGCTCAACAACATTACAATTCCGATTATGAAAAAGAAAAAGTCGCCAAACCGGCTTTTAAGCGTTGTCTTCTCCAATCTCTCTGCTGCTTTCTTACTTTCCATCTTCTTTCCCCTCCCTGTCTGACCACCGGAAATAATCATATGCATATTCTTCAACCGTTTCTTTCGTCACATAAGTAAGAGGCAGACTCACCTTCTCTGGCGTCTTCTTTTTTCCCTGTACATACTGTGCCAGCTGTTTCACTGCTTCATAACCGATTCCATATCCATCCTGTACTAATGTCCCGGTCCACAGGCCCTCTCTGAAAAACCGCAGCAGTGCATCGGAAAGCTCAAATCCCACCAGTACCAGCCCTTGATGCTTTTCCAGGTCTTCTTCCAGCAAAGTTCCAACCTGCAGCCCTGCATAACCCTCAGCACAGTAAATGGCATCCACCTGCTGAAACGATACCAGGGCCTCCTTGTACTTTATTGCGCAGCGTCTCTTTATCTGCCTCACCTTCAACGACTACTGTCAGCTCCATATTGCCATAATTTTCAAGTTCTTTCTGAAATCCTTCCAAACGCTCCTTCTGATTCGCCACATCCATCTGGGACAAAACCGCCATAACGCTGGCATTCTCCCCGGTTTCTGCGGCAAGTTTCTGTGCTGCCAGCCTTCCTGCCTCATAATTGTCTGTCCCCACATAGCAGCATCTCCCGCTTTTCTCAGAATCTGAGTCGATCAAAACCACTGGAATCCCTGCATTCATAATTTTTTGTATCGTCTCATTTAACACACTATGATTTGGCTCCCCCAGTGTAATGATGCCGTCTGCTTTCATATAGGCAGCCTTTTTCAGCAATTCCACCTGTTTTTCAATATCAAATCGCTCAAATGTGACAATTTCAGTATGTACGCCGAACTCCACGCCAGCCTGTTCCAGTCCATTCTTTATATCATCCCAGTAATAATAACCAGGATTAATTACGCAGATAAAATTCTGTTCTTCTCTGTCATACAAAGGAACGGACCTGTAATTCCATACGGAAAGCATCACAAAAAGCGCCAAAGCAACAGCTCCTAATTCCAGAATTGTACGTTTCATCTCCCACCCGTTCTTTCTGTCTGAATTTATGGTTTCTATTTATCACATTTTATCATGAAATCTGTTCAAAATCTACCTGACCCGCACCCTCCGTCTCCGTCAAAACCATTCTGTTTTTCCTGACTCTGCGCCCGCACATCCACTATATTTTGTACTTGACGCCCTGTACCTGCAACGATATACTTGATTTGATATGATATCTTTTGAATATGAAACTGATTTCCGGTACGATACGAAAATCGCGAAACATTTTCAAATCAGTCCCATGGTAAAATACATAAAAGGAGTACGAATATATGAACTATGACGTTATTATTGTCGGGGCCGGACCAGGCGGCATTTTTTCCGCCTACGAACTGACCCAGAAGGATCCCTCTTTAAAAATTGCTGTTTTTGAATCCGGATATCCGCTCGAAAAGAGACGCTGCCCGATCGACGGCAAAAAAGTAAAGAGCTGCATCAAATGTAAGACCTGTGCGATTATGAGCGGTTTCGGCGGCGCAGGAGCTTTTTCTGACGGTAAATACAACATTACAAACGATTTTGGAGGCACTCTGTACGAGCATATCGGCCGTTCCATGTCCACGGACCTGATGAAATACGTCGATGAAATCAATATGACCCATGGCGGTGAGGAGACCCGCATGTTCTCTACTGCAGGCACCAAATTCAAAAAGCTCTGCCTCCAGAATAAGCTGAAGCTTCTCGATGCCTCCGTACGCCATCTCGGCACGGATATCAATTACATTGTGCTGGAAAACCTGTACGCTGAACTGAAGGAAAAAGTAGATTTTTATTTCCTGAGCCCGGTCGACAAGATCGAAATCCTTCCGGACGGATACCGTGTATGGTACATGGAAAAAAATGGTGATTTCCAGGTTGCACAGTCCGCAGACTGCTCAAAATGCATTGTCTCAGTAGGACGCAGCGGCAGCAAATGGATGGAAAAAATCTGCAACGAACTGGATATCCCGACGAAATCCAACCGTGTGGATATCGGCGTGCGTGTGGAACTTCCGGCCGTTATTTTCTCGCATCTGACGGACGAGCTCTATGAGAGCAAGATCGTATACCGCACAGAAAAATTCGAGGATAACGTGCGTACCTTCTGCATGAACCCGAACGGCATCGTTGTAAATGAAAACACAAACGGCATTGTGACAGTCAACGGCCACAGCTATGAGGGTTCTGAAAAACAGACAGAGAACACAAACTTCGCGCTTCTCGTCGCAAAGCATTTCTCCGAACCGTTCAAAGACAGCAATGGCTACGGTGAAAGTATTGCCCGCCTGTCCAACATGCTCGGCGGCGGTGTAATCGTACAGAGATTCGGGGATCTCGTCCGCGGAAGGCGAAGCAACGCAAAGCGAATTGAGGAAGGCCTAGTCACACCGACCCTCGGAGCGACACCTGGAGATCTGAGCCTTGTTCTGCCAAAGCGTATTCTGGACGGCATTATTGAGATGATTTATGCACTTGACAACATTGCGCCCGGAACAGCAAACGACGATACGCTTCTGTACGGTGTTGAAGTAAAATTCTACAATATGGAAGTCGATATTGACGAAAATCTCGAAACCAGATATAAAGGGCTATATATCATCGGGGATGGCAGCGGAGTGACACATTCTCTGTCTCATGCCTCGGCCAGCGGTGTCTATGTAGCGCGGCACATTACAGGAGCAAAATAATACGCACGTTTATACATTAAAGTGATATAGCGCTTGACTTCTTTGCTTTAAAGCGCTATAATCTGACATGTCGAAAGACAAAAGTATTCTGTAATCTATTTGAGGAGGATTCTATTTATGAAAAAACAAGTTTTAGCTGTTCTTCTTTCTGCTTCTGTGGCTGGCAGTATGCTCGGAATGTCTGTATCTGCGGAAGAAAAATCCTTTACTGTCGGTATCTGCCAGCTTGTACAGCATGACGCGCTGGATGCCGCTACACAGGGATTCAAGGATGCACTCACCGAAGAATTTGGCGATGCTGTTACCTTTGATGAGCAGAACGCACAGGGTGACTCCAATACATGTTCCACCATCGTCAACAGTTTTGTTTCAAACGGCGTTGATCTGATTCTTGCAAACGCAACACCTGCACTCCAGGCTGCTGCTGCCGCTACAAATGAGATTCCGATTCTCGGCACTTCTGTTACCGAGTACGGCGTGGCACTTGCACTTGACGATTTTGACGGTACTGTGGGCGGAAACATCTCCGGTACGTCAGACCTTGCTCCGCTTGACGAACAGGCAGCTATGCTGCACGAACTGTTCCCGGATGCAGAAAAAGTCGGTCTTCTGTACTGTTCTGCTGAGGCAAATTCTCAGTATCAGGTAGATACTGTAAAGGCTGCCCTTGAAGAGCTTGGTTACACCTGCGAGTATTATGCATTCTCAGATTCTAACGATCTGTCAGCCGTAGCTACCACCGCTTCTTCTGAATCTGATGTCATCTACGTACCGACAGACAATACCGTAGCGTCCAACACGGAAATTGTAAACAACATCTGCCAGCCGGCAGGAGTACCGGTCATTGCCGGTGAAGAAGGTATCTGTGCCGGATGTGGTGTTGCCACACTTTCCATCAGCTATTATGATCTCGGCGTAGGCACCGGAAAGATGGCTGCACGTGTTCTGAACGGCGAGGATATTTCTGAAATGGCTGTTGAATATGCTCCGAACTTCACAAAGAAATACAATGCACAGCTCTGTGAAGCGCTTGGCGTTACGATTCCGGAAGATTACGTAGCTATCGAAGTAGCTGAATAAATCATTTCATTACCTGGAAATTATTTTTAAAACAGATACTCTGTTTTGACAATTCATTTTGCAGACATATCATTCGGACAGCGGGAAGAAGCTTTTTTCTCTCGCTGTCCATTTGTGCAAAAGGATGGCGTCTCTTTTCCGGGGCTTTGCACTTTTTATTTTACATGATTTGCACTGAAAATTTGGGAGGAATTATACGAATGGAAATTATGAACCTGATCAACGCATTGCCGGGTGCTGCCGCACAGGGGCTTATCTGGGGCATCATGGCAATCGGCGTCTATCTGACTTACCGTATACTCGACGTCGCGGACCTTACTGTTGACGGAACGATGTGCACGGGCGGCGCTGTATGTATTATGATGATGTTAAATGGCTGTAATGTCTGGGTCGCCATGCTGGCTGCCACTGGAGCCGGGATGCTGGCCGGTCTCGTAACGGGTATTTTTCACACCTTTATGGGAATCCCTGCCATTCTCTCTGGTATTCTCACACAGCTTTCCCTGTACTCCGTAAACCTGAAGATCATGGGAAAAGCCAATCAGGCAATCAACGTAGATAAATACAACCTTCTGGTTTCCCTTCGCTACATAAAAAATGTCCCGGTATGGCAGAATACGATCCTGATCGTTGCAATCGCCATCGTAGTGCTGATTGCTCTTCTCTACTGGTTTTTCGGCACAGAACTCGGCTGCTCCCTGCGCGCAACAGGCTGCAACCCAAACATGTCCCGTGCACAGGGCATTAATACGAACTTTGGTAAAGTACTCGGTCTCATGCTTTCAAACGGCCTCGTAGCTCTCTCAAGTGCGCTGCTTGCACAGTACCAGGGCTTTGCTGATGTCAATATGGGCCGCGGCGCCATCGTAATCGGTCTTGCTGCCGTTATCATCGGAGAGGCAATCTTTGGAAAAATTTTCCGCAACTTTGCACTTTCTCTGTTAAGCGTTGTGCTCGGCTCCATCCTGTACTACCTTGTACTGCAAACGGTAATCTGGCGCGGTATCGATACAGACCTTCTGAAACTGCTCACCGCAGTTGTCGTTGCAGTCTTTCTTGCGGTTCCGTACTGGAAAAGTAAATATTTCTCAAAACCGGTAAAGAAGGGAGGAAATACAAATGCTTGAATTACAAAATCTCTATAAGACCTTCAATCCCGGCACAATCAACCAGAAAACAGCCTTAAACGGGCTCTCTTTAAAACTGAATGACGGAGATTTCGTCACGGTAATCGGCGGTAACGGCGCAGGAAAATCCACAATGCTCAACGCAGTGGCCGGTACCTGGTTCGTGGATGAAGGAAAAATCCTGATTGACGGAACGGATGTCACGAAGCTCCCGGAATACAGACGCGCCGCTTATCTCGGACGTGTCTTCCAGGACCCTATGACCGGAACTGCCGCAACCATGGAAATTCAGGAAAACCTTGCCCTCGCAAAACGCCGCGGCAAACCGCGTCTTCTGCGCAAGGGTATCACAAAGGCAGAACGTGAGGAGTATCAGGAACTTCTTAAAATTCTTGGCCTCGGCCTCGAGAGCCGCCTTACTTCAAAAGTCGGTCTTCTCTCCGGCGGCCAGCGCCAGGCACTGACGCTGCTCATGGCAACGCTCCAGAAGCCAAAGCTTCTCCTGCTTGACGAACACACAGCGGCCTTGGACCCAAAGACAGCTGCCAAGGTTCTCGAAATCACAGAAACCATTGTAAGCCGCGACCATCTTACAACACTGATGATCACCCACAACATGAAGGATGCAATCCGCCATGGAAACCGCCTGATCATGATGATGGATGGAAAGATTATTCTTGATATTGAAGGGGAAGAGAAAAAGAAGCTGACTGTCCGCGATCTCCTGGATCAGTTTGAACAGGCCAGCGGAGAACAGTTTGCAAATGATTCTGCATTACTTGGATAATGATTGCAAAAAGGACAGCCACTTTACGGTTTTTACCATGAAGTGGCTGTTTATTACTCAGTTAATATTTCATTAACATATCTGCAAATCTCTGTATAAATATATTCTGCATTTGCAATCTGTTCTTCTGTATCTGACTTACTTGCAATAAACATATCATCATAATCTGAAGCATTTCGGATTGTAAAAGCTGCACCGATCATCTTAGACATCTTTGCTGGAAATATCCCCATTTTTATATATTTTCTTCGAAATTCAGCTATAACGCCACTATGTTTGCTTGAATCAAAATTCTCAAGTACTAACACTGAACGCAAAGCATGAAAAATACAATAATAAGCCCTATTGTTTGCAATCCGATAATTCTTATTATCAAAAAGCAGCCGTGCTGCATTCAAATCCTCTTTTGATCGTTCCAACCTATACTTTGCATAATCCTTTTGCGCATTTGTATAATCAGGCAAACTGTACACCTTCTCTCTGTACATTCTGATAAAACTTGGAAACTGACATATATTTCTGGTATAATTGATAACTTTGAAATACTGGTGTCAGCACAACATCATAATCCCAATCAAGCCGATCTGAAACATCAAGGATTTTTTTCCTTGCAATCCCTATCTCCTCTTGCGGTATATCCAATAATACCATAATATCTATATCACTATCCTGCTCAAAGTCTCCACGTGCACACGAACCATACAATATTACTTGACGCAATGTTGTTCCATAAATCTTTTTTGCTTCTAAAACAAATTTTTCTACAACTTCCCTGATTTTTTGCTCTGTCACAAGCAATCCTCCTAATATCATTTATATCTATCAATTATTTTTATCCAGTT
>CAOJHI010000118.1 GCA_948436005.1 uncultured Lachnospiraceae bacterium | reverse complement strand
CCTGTAATTTTCCTTCTTTTTTCAGCTTGCGCATCGCCATCAGCGCCAGATCCATCAGGCAGACAAATTTATCCTCACGCCCTTTGAAAATCTCCTCACGGTCAGCAAGATACTGCCTGTACGTTCCCTCGATCGGTTTTTTATAATAACCATCCTCAAATGTTACATCTTTCAGCTCCGTTGAGAATGTCGTATGGCGGCAGTGATCGGACCAGTATGTGTCCAAAACACGGATTTCTGTCATCGACGGATCGCGTTTTTCTTCTTTATTAAAATAATTCTGAATATGCTGAAAATCTTTAAAGGTCATAGCCAGATTCAAAGAAGTATAAAGCTTCAAAAGCTCTGCCTCCTCCATGGCCCTGAACCCGTCAAATACAATGACATCCGCCGGCTCTTCGAATTCTGTCACCAGAGTCTCCGGCTTTACAAACCCTGCCTCTCTTGAATCAACCGGGTTAATGCAGTGTGCCTTAATGGCTTCGAACTCTTCTTCAGAAATATTTCCTGCCACTACGTAGGAAGTTGCGGAACGGATAATCGGCTCCTCATCCTCTTTTAAAAATCTTACACACTGTACAGCAGAATCTGCCCGCTGATCAAACTGTCCGGGCAGAAACTCCACTGCAAATGCCTTTTCATTTTCCGCCATCGGAAACTCTTCTTCGTAAAGGACATCCACCGGAGGTTCAGAAAATACCGTACGGCATGCATCTGCAAACACCGCATCTGATATATTTTCTACATCATACCGGATCAGTACCCGGACATTCTCAAGCCCTTCCACGCCGAGATAACTCCTGATCTCGTGCGCAAGTCCTTTTGCCGCTACTGCAAAGTCCGCTTTTTTTTCGACATAAACTCTTCTAACCTTACTCATCCATGACCTCCTGGCTTCCGCCTGTGATTTGTTGTCTACGCGAATTTTATCACAAGTGACGCAGTCTGACAAGTTTCACGCGCAGTTTCTCTGAAGTTATTACAGGGACTACTCCCTTGTTTTGCTTTTGGTATTACTGGAATCACATCGTGGTTTCTCACGAATGACAGCTTTCTCATACCTGCCGTTTCCAGAAATGCTCGGCTTTTTCTCTCACTGACCGCAGCGTACAATAATCAAGATGCTCCCACTCAGCCGGAAACATGCTGCGGTATCGTGAAGACTGGAACCGCTCATCCAGCAAAAGAATGACGCCCCTGTCTTCCTCTGTACGGATCACACGGCCGGCAGACTGCAGGACCTTGTTCATCCCCGGGCAGAGATATGCATAGAAAAAGCCGTCCTGTCCGCGCCTGTCATAAAACTGTTTCAGTATTTCCCGCTCCCTGCACACCTGAGGCAGACCGGTACCGACAATGACAGCTCCGATCAGGCAATCCCCCCTCAGATCAATTCCTTCACCGAAAATACCTCCCATCACGCAAAACCCTGCCATGCCGTCCTCATGTGGCTGATCAAACTGTTTCAGAAACTCCTCCCGCTCTGCTTCCTTCATCCCTGCTGTCTGACAGATCAGCCGGACCGGATCTCCCCGCTCCTCTGTCAGAGCTTCAAACTGTGCCGCTACCTCCTCCATCATCCGGTAAGAGGAAAAAAAGGCCATATAATTTCCGCGCCGCACCTCAATCAACGTCAGAATATACTCTGCCATTTTGCGGTATTCTGAAGCGTTCCGGCTCGTATAACGGCTGCTTGTATCTGTACCGATCATAATCTGTCTTTTATCTGCCGAAAATACAGAATGCGCATAAATCGCATAATCGTCCGGATTTTCACTGAGCAGGCTCTTATAATACTGAATCGGCAGAAATGTCGCTGAAAAATAAATCGTGCTTTTTCCCTTCTCAAGGCATTTCTGAAGATTTTCCGATACATCCACACAGTACAATTTGATCTGAAAACGTCCATCCTCGCAAAGCTCCGTATATATCACATAATTTTCATTTAAAAGATCACACGTATCGAGAAAACGCCTGACCTGAAAATATAAGTTCAGTATACTTTCATTCAATCCCGCATTTCTGGAATCTTCCAGAAAATCTTCCATAATGCCGCAAAGATTCATGAGATAAACCGGAAAAGTCCCGATCTCAGACTGAATCTTTACGTCCTCGCACTCCCGTTTCTGTTCCAGAAGCCATGTATTGCACCGGTTAAGCGCACGTGCCATTTTCCGGCTGTGAGGCGCAATTTCTCTTTTCAGTGAGAGAAAATCTTCCTTATATAGAGCAGCGGAAAACATCTCTCTTGCGCGCTCCACCAGATTATGCGCCTCATCAATCAGAAACAGATACTCTCCTTTTACACCCTCGCCAAAAAAACGTTTCAACTTTGCTCTTGGGTCAAAGAGATAGTTGTAATCACAGATCACAGCATCTGCCCAAAGGGACACATCGAGGCCAAACTCAAACGGACACACCTGCCATTTCTGTGCATACTCCTCCAACGCATCCCTGTCAAACACCTCACATCCTGAAATCAAGTCAAACACTGCATCATTAACGCGGTCAAAGTGCCCCTTCGCATAGGGACATGCGTCCGGATTACATTCTGGCTTCCCTAAAAAGCAAATTTTCTCTTTTGCTGTCAGTGTAATTGATTTCAGACGCATCCCGTGCCTGCGAAGAATCGTATACGTGTCCTCCGCCACTGTCCTCGTAACAGTTTTAGCTGTGGCATAAAAAATCCGCTCCGCAAGCCCCTCTCCCACAGCCTTTACAGCCGGAAAAATCGTTGATATCGTCTTCCCGGTTCCGGTCGGTGCCTGAATAAAAAGCGTCTTTTTCCGCAGCATGGTACGGTAGACGGAAGAGGCCACCTCCTTTTGCCCTTCCCGCCACGAGAATGGAAATGCAAGCGTCTTCAGGGAGGCCTGCCGTACTTCCCTCCATTCTTTCTGAAGTTCTGCCCATCTCTGGTACCTTCCTGCCACATCCAGAAACCATACCTCCAACCCGTCCACAGAAAAATCCTGCCGGAAGCGTTTGATCTCTTCACTTTCCAGATTGCAGTATGTCATCTGTACGCCAATTTCCCGCAATCCCATCTGTTTTCCATACAGATACGCATAGCATTTTGCCTGTGCCAGATGAAGCAGCGCCG
Source organism: uncultured Lachnospiraceae bacterium (assembly GCA_948436005.1). Classification (GTDB taxonomy): domain Bacteria; phylum Bacillota; class Clostridia; order Lachnospirales; family Lachnospiraceae; genus Choladousia. The sequence continues at coordinate 6,835 of CAOJHI010000118.1, read as the reverse complement.
GCTCCTGCATCAAAGCAACATCGCGGTATACGCCTTTGATCTCATCAATAACCGTATATACTGTTTTTTCTGCTGCTGCCAGACTGCCCGCTGTTTCTATGTCATTCCCTTCCAGACCGCCCGCTGTTTTTTTGCTGTCTTCCGTAAAAATACCATCTGCCCGGCCCTCCACAATCAGCGTATAGCCGTCTCCCGGTATTTCTATGGAAAGCGGCACCTCGGCCCGGTAATTACTTCCCATTCTTCCCTGTATTTTCCGATGGATGCGGCTTCCGGCCTGCATGGCCTCCTTTTCCGCAAATCCGCCTCTTCGGCTGTCGATATCGCCGCAGCGCAGAATAAACTCCACCAGATTCCGGACAGAAATCCGGATTTTAAGCTCCTGTTCCATCTAGTCCTGCTTCCCTTACCCTCTTTTGACAAAGCTTATGCTATCCTGCAAAACCAACTTCCTATTTTATCCAAATACTGATGCCATTTCTGCAAAACCAACTTCCCATTTTTCCCAAAAACTGATACCATTTCTACAAAACCAACTTCCCATTTTTTCCCGAAAACTAATACCATTCCCGCAAAACCAACCTTTTATTCTCCAAACAGCATAACATATCAAACGGTATCCGTTCAACAAATTTCAGAGTGCAGCCTTTGTCCTGCGCACGAAAGTGCGCATCCTGCCGCAGGCTTTTCTTGTATTTTCTTGCAATTGTAACTTGCAATTATAAACTTATAATAAGAAACAAAGTTTCCCGATACGATAAAAAAAGAGGTCTCCCGCCCTGACGGCTCCGGAAACCCCCATGTATTTATGCAACAATACAAATTTATGCGACAGCAAACTTATTCAGCACATGTTCAATGGAGCAGTCCTCCTGTGCATATTTCACTGTCAGCGTCTGAGTAAGATCAAGGCTCATCACACCCATAATCGATTTCGCGTCAATAACCACCCGGTTGTAAGATACATCTACGTCATACTGACACTGTTCAGCCGCTCTCACGAATTCTGTCACATCATTTACCGCATTCAGTCGGATTTTTTTCTCCAACATCCAAATCCCTCCTTGTGATGAAAATCCTTCAGATCAGCTAAATATCTTAGACCGCTCTGTTCCTGATTGATTTTCCATATTATTACATAACCAATTTTTCCCGTCAAGAAGCGATTTTATACATTTTCCAAACTGAAAATAAAATTTTTTGTGCTTTTCGCAGACAAATTTTCCCCTTTTGTGCAGATAGCCTTTCCAAAATGCCTTTACCACACGGACATTCGTCTTTCTGACGGCATTATCACAATCCATCAGTAATTCTTTTATCACTTTCCTGTCACCCTTCCGTCATCCAGCGCCGGAATTTGAGTGGCCAGAACTGCCGCTGCAAGCCACGGTTTTCCCTGGCCTCCACAGAAATACTTTTGCAGAACCCCTTCCAAAGCTCCTGCATCTCCTCTTCCCGCGCCGCAAGCTGGTCCTTTGCTGCCTCGTCCGGGCACGTATCCCTCAAAATAAACCAGGGTCTTTGCTTTCCGTGAATCAGGCAGTCGTTGTGACCATTGTCGTAAATCATAAAATTCTCATTCGGAAAACGGTCCGAAAAATGCTCTCCGATCAGAGGCAAGACCTGATTCTCTGCCTGGATTTCTGAAAACAGCACGCCGCTGTCCAGTTCCCGGAACCGCACAAACTGAAAATACCTGTGTGCCTCATTGCCGACCTTGCGTGAAAGCTCAAAAACGCGGCAGACGTCCCTGCTTTGCAGATTCCATATGACGTTCTGCGCTTCATATTGCGTAACATTTGCGGACATACCACGCACAATCACACGATAAATACTGTCTGCCTTTTCCGGATTTGCAGACAATGCAGCCTGATAAATCACACGATACGCATCCTGCCCCATCTTAGATCGGACGGAACGAGCCACTTTCGCTGCCTTCTGCGTATCTGTTTCTACCTCACGGTATTTTGCAAACAGTTCCAAGTCCATCTTCTCCCTGATACGCAGCGCTACAGCCTCATGTCCGATTCTACTGTCCCAGGCATCATAAACTCCTGTAAAAATACCATCCACGCTGTCCTCACACTGAAAAATCATCATATAAAAGTCCCCTACTTTCTCCCTGCGCGCACTGCTCTAATCTCCGGTCCCGACCTTCCCAGGCTCACACACCGGCCTGCAAAAGCTGCTGTGGCACTTCCCCAAACATCCGGTCATCATCAAACAGGGAAAGCTGGCGGTACGTAACTGTCTCCGCCGGAGTACGGCTCTGGCTGTACATCAGATTCCGCAGAATAAAATCTTCTTCCACTTTCAGCGGATACATCTGCCTGCCATTGCATGTAATAAAATAAACAGCCCGTTTGAGCACCACACCCGCTCTCTTCAAATCCGTGAAATCCAGGCTGCCCATCCTCCTCGCCTTTACAATCCGCTGTGCGGACTTTGGGCCGATTCCCGGTACGCGAAGCAGTGTGTAATAATCCGCCCGGTTGATCTCCACCGGAAACTGCTCCAGATGGGAAAGTGCCCAGTCGCACTTCGGGTCCAGGAATACATTAAAATTCGGCCGTTTTTCACTGAGCAGCTCTCCTGCCCCAAACCCGTAAAACCGCAGCAGCCAGTCTGCCTGGTAAAGCCGATGCTCCCGCAGAAGCGGCGGTCCGCCCGGCAGAGCCGGAAGCTCGGCGTCCTGATTTACCTGCACGAAAGCAGAGTAAAATACCCTTTTTAACTCAAATTTCTGATACAACGATTCCGCGACAGAAAGAATCTGGTAATCATTTTCCGGTGTGGCTCCTATAATCATCTGCGTGCTCTGCCCGGCCGGCACAAACTGAGGAGCGTTTTTGAATAACATCAGCTCGTTTTTATGCTCTTTGCGGGAGAGCTGTACCTGCCTCATAGGAGCCAGAATCTTTTTCCGCGTCTTATGCGGTGCAAGCCTGCGCAGGCTCTCCGCAGTCGGAAGCTCCAGGTTCACGCTCATGCGGTCTGCCAGAAAGCCTGTCTTTTCAATCAGCTCCTGCGGCGCTCCAGGAATTGCCTTCACATGAATATAGCCTTCAAAATGATACTCATAGCGCAGCTTATAAAGCGTCTGATACAAAAGCTCCATCGTATAAGAAGGGCTCTTTAAAATCCCGGAACTCAAAAATAATCCTTCGATATAATTCCTGCGGTAAAACTCAATCGTAAGACGACAGACCTCCTCTGGTGTAAAAGCTGCCCGCTCTACATCATTGGAAGAACGGTTCACACAGTATTTGCAGTCAAACACGCACTCATTCGTAAACAAAATCTTAAGCAGCGCAATACATCTCCCGTCCGCTGAAAAGCTGTGGCAAATACCCGCTGCCGTGCAGTTACCCATGCCTTTTCCGCTGCCTTTACGGTCTATGCCACTGGAAGTGCATGCAACGTCGTACTTCGCCGCATCTGATAAAATTTCCAATTTTTGATAGAGGTCCATATCCTTTGCAATTTCCATACTGCCTGCCCGCCTTTTCGAATACACGTTCGTGAACATCTGTTCTAATTATAGCACAACAAATGAATTTTGCAAGCCCCAAATATTTCCTTTTTATGTCATCAGAAAATCTTTCTGCAAAGGCTCTTCCTCTCCACTATCAAGATAGAAAAACAAAAAAGAATGAGGAAAAGCGCAAGCGGCGCTGTCTGCAGCTGATTTCTTCTCCAAGAGCTGCGCATCCTGCCGGAGGCTTTTATCATATAGGAGACGAAGTTTCCAGGCAATTTCCAATATGATAAAAAAACTACTGCAAAATCATCCACCGTTTGGCGGACAATCCTGCAGCAGCTCTCATCGCTCTCCCAGATTCATTTTATAGCTGATCTTTAATTTTCTTTATTTCTCCATTGCTTCCAGAAATGCGTTCAGTCTTGCCAGAAGTACCTCCAGTTCAATACCGTGTACCATCGCAGCTTCTTCGAGTGTCTCCATCTGAGAAGACGGACATCCCACGCAATGCATTCCGCCAGCCATCAGCACCGGAGCAAGTCCCTCATTGATGCGAAGAATTTCGCCGATTGTCATGTCCTTCGTAATCTGTACTGCCACTTTGTGTTCCTCCTTTAATCCATGATGCCCTATTATAATCCCTTTTTTCTTATTATGCAAGGCACCACATCATAATACTGGCTCTTCTGAATGATACCATAAAACAAAAAACGCCAGAAAAGAAACTTACAAAAAATGAATCAGTGAACAGAATGGAATTAAGGCTTATATTCAACGGCCTTTGTCTCACTGTCACGAGAGAAATGGCTTACATAATCCCACATGAGATGAGCAAACTCAGGATACAGCGCGTGAGTCGGCCCATCGGTAATGGACAGACCGACCATGGGAACACCTTCCTCATTGTGCATGAACCAGCGGTGGTTAATGAACTCACCATTCAGAGTTACGTTCAGGCCGCTGTCGCTTGGGAATCCACACATAGGATACTTCTCAAAGTCAAACTCTGTCATATTGTCCATCTCATTGTACTTCAGGAACATTGTCAGCAGATTCTGATGATTTTCCATGATATGGCCTGCCGTAGGATCAAACAGCATCCCCATATCTGTGGTGGAAGTAGTAATCATCACAGGCATATCCAGGTCTTCAAACTGCGCTTCCTGTTCAGGAGAAGCAGTGTAACAGATACCGGACATCGGGACTGCGGCTGCGAACATTTCAGGCATTGCGTGGATCGCTTTGCCGGTAGCCCAGCCTCCCATGGAATAACCAGTCACGTAAACCCGTTCCGGATCAAGTGCAGGATAGGTATCCAGCATGTACTGTACCAGCTTGGGCATAACTTCCAGCTCAATTCCTTCCCTGGACTCACCATTTTCAAATACCCAGAAGATATCCTGATGCTCAGGAGCTACTACGGCTACCCGCTCTTCACCAGCCAGCTGTACAAAACCATTGCCATCAATAAACATAAGAGGATCATCGCCCATGCCATGGAAAGCCAGAATAAGCGGAACGGAGTGAACCGCTGCTGTTCCATCCAGGACTTCCTGAGGCAGGCACTCATACCAGGCTTCCAGATAGTCGCCCTTTTCAGTCTTAATGTCCTCAAAGCGGTTGTCCTGATGGAATTTTACGCTGACTCCCAAATCTGTCATTTCATTGACAACAGCAGCGCGTTTCGTCAGCGAGTAAGGAGCGTCTCCGCCAGTAGCAGAAATTCTCATAACCTTATTGAACATGGTGGTGAAAGCCTCATGACAGGCCTGAGCTGCCGTGAGCTCCTTGCCGATCTTTACCTGCATCACAGGCTTCTCCTGATTGAAATAAGTGATATCCTCCCTGCGATAGGAATTGGCATTCACCTGATTGATATCCATATATTTCTGCTGCACTTCAGAAGCAGGATTCACCAGGTACACCGGGACAGGCGTTGCAATCTGACGGAAATCCTGCATGTCGCCGCCCACCAGCAGCATACCTGCAATTTTCCCCACCTGATCTACATCCGTAGCAATGTGATTATTCACAAAGGTGGCCGCGCCATCCATGGCTACAATATACTGATATCCATATCCTCCAAAATATTCGCCTTCAGGATAATTCACCTGAGCTCCATCCACCATACCCGTGGCTTTCTGCGCCATCATAGCTGTATGAAGCTTTCCAAAAAGAGCAGCGTCAGAAGAGGTAAAGCCCGTTTCCATATTGCTGGGGGTGATCAGGAAAATGCTGCCTGTCACAGAATCAACCAGTTCGGGCAGGCCCAGCTCATCGAGATAAGCTTTTGCAGCCTCCTTTGTATCAAAATGCTGCTCTGCAAACACAAACAGGTTTGTATTTAATTTGCCGGCTGCCCGGTTGCTGCCGAAATAGTTTGCAGTACGATATACAAAGGTCGTTCCCTCAGGATAGTCTGCCATAGCAGGATGCGTTGCAAAAACAGTCTCCGCAGAAGCATAGATCGGCTGTACAGCCGCACCTGCATTCTGCAGGGCTTCGGTCATGGTTTCAAAGGTTGCCGGGTTTGTCAGATGGCTCGTATAGCCCTCGGCATTGGACACGATCATGGCTGAGCTGCTGATGGCCATGGCCATCGTTAAACCAAAAGATAGTTTCCGATAATTCCTCATTAAGTAACTCTCCTTTCTGAATGCATTTATTTTCTCATCAAGAACGTCCTGTGCGAAAACAGACAGAACATAAATTCAAAAAATGCACAGGCTGTCGCACGAAACGGCATACATGTCTACCGTAAGGATGATTCTGTTATTTAGTCTACATGCGGATTATATTCAATGCTGTCCGTCTCCTGGTTTCTCGAATACTGTTTCATGAAATTCCATGCCAGCTTCGCATACTCCGGATACAGTGCATGAACCAACCCTTCCGTATAATGAACTGCCACCATCGGAACGCCCGCTTCATTATTCTTGTACCATGTTGTATTCCGGTACTCATTGTTGAGCAGGATATCCACAGTTCTGTCTGCTTCATATCCGATCAATGGATTTGCTTCAAAATCATATGTTACCGGTTCTATACCGTTTGCCTGCATAAAGCCGTTCAGCATCTCCTGGTAATCATCCGAAATTCTGTGCTCTGCCTGATTGAAGGAACCTGCAAGGTCAAACTCAGACGTGGTGAACATGATCGGAAGATCAATGGTGTCATACTGCGCCCAGTCCTCTTCTCTCGGCATACATGCGCCCCACGGCGTACCGTCAGACATCGGTACTGCTGCCGCAAACAGAGAAGCGTCTCCGCCAATGGCACGGATCGCTGCGCCTGCACCGCCTGAATAACCGGTTACATAAACGCGGGAAGGATCCAGTTCCGGATACGTCTCAA
>CAOJHI010000117.1 GCA_948436005.1 uncultured Lachnospiraceae bacterium | reverse complement strand
TCCGGTCTTTTTTCATATTGACGGGATTGGAAGAGTATTTGTTACAGTAATCAGCGTGGTCTGGACTGCGATCTGCATTTATTCTTTTGTCTATATGAAACATGAGGGCGGAGAACACCGGTTTTTTGGACTTTACCTTGTTGTATATGGCGTGCTGGTTGCACTGACTTTTTCCGGCAACCTTGTGACCATGTATCTGTTCTATGAGCTGATGACGCTGACCTCCATGCCTCTGGTCCTGCACAATGGTTCCAGAGAGGCGATTATGGCGGCGCTCAAGTATCTGTTTTATTCGATGTGCGGCGCATACCTCGGACTGTTCGGTATTTTCTTCCTTTACCGGTATTGCAGTTCGCTGACCTTTACACCAGGGGGGACGCTGGATCCGGCACTTGCCTCAGGACATGAAGGAATTCTTCTGATCGCTGTTTTTGCGATGCTGATCGGTTTTGGCGTGAAAGCAGGTATGCTTCCGCTGCATGCATGGCTTCCGACCGCACATCCGGTGGCTCCGTCCCCGGCTTCTGCGGCGCTGTCCGGTATTATTGTAAAGTGCGGTGTGCTGGCGATTATCCGCAGTGTTTTTTACATTGTGGGACCGGATTTTATCCGCGGCACATGGGTGCAGAACGCATGGATGGTGCTTGCACTGATGACGGTATTTCTCGGTTCCATGCTGGCATTCCGGGAGCCGGTGCTGAAAAAGCGCCTGGCCTATTCCACAGTCAGCCAGATTTCATATATCCTGTTTGGGTTATCCGCGCTGTCCCAGACTGCAATGACAGGGGCGCTGCTGCATGTGGTGTTCCATGCATTTATTAAAAGTACGCTGTTTCTGGTTGCCGGTATCGTTATTTTTCAGACCGGCAGAACAAAGGTGGAAGAGCTGCGCGGCCTTGGAAAGGAAATGCCGAAGACGCTTTGGTGTTATACCTTTGCTTCTCTGGCGCTGATTGGTATTCCGCCTGCAAGCGGATTTGTCAGTAAATGGTATCTGGCGCAGGGAGCGCTGGAGGCGGAGATCGGTATATTTGGCTGGCTTGGCCCGGTCGTGCTTCTGATCAGTGCGCTGCTGACGGCCGGTTATCTGTTTCCGGTGACGATGCGCGGATTTTTCCCTGGGGAGAATGGAGCGCAGCGTGTGTGGAAAAATCAGGAACCACCTTACATGATGCTGCTTCCGGTTGCATTTCTGGCGCTTATGGCTGTGTTGCTCGGTGTTTTCCCGAATCCGCTGATTCAGTATTTTGGGCAGATCGCGGCATCGGTACTGTAGGAGAGGGGGAAAAAGAATGAACGCAGCAATATTTGCAGTTGTAATACTGTTACCGATTCTGGCAGGCGTGCTGATTCCGCTGCTGCCGTTTCGGAACAGAACCTGGATGATGATTTATACAGAGGCGGTGGTGCTTCTTACTTCCGGACTTGTTTTTCTGACGCTGCTGAACCGGCCGGAGGAGGCTTTTGTACTGTTTCGGTTCACAGGAAATCTTTCAATAAGCTTCCGGCTGGACGGTCTGGGAACCGTGTTCGCCGGGCTTGTGTCAGTGCTCTGGCCTCTGGCGTCTTTGTATGCGTTTGAGTATATGAAGCATGAGGGGCATGAAAAAATCTTTTTTATGTTTTATACAATTACGTACGGCGTGACGCTTGGCATTGCACTGTCAGAGGATATTGTGACCATGTATTGCTTTTATGAAATGCTGACCCTGGTTACTCTGCCTTTGATTATGCATACGCTTACGAGAGAGGCAGTGCTGGCGAGCAGGACTTATCTGTACTATTCACTTGGCGGCGCAGCGTTTGCGTTTATCGGGATGATCTTTATTCTGAGCTACGGAAGTACTTCAAATTTCGTGCCGGGCGGTGTGCTCAGCGCGGCAGTGCTCGGTGAAAAGAGAAGCTGGGTTCCGCTCATTTTTCTGCTTTGCTTCTGGGGCTTCAGTGTAAAGGCAGCGCTGTTTCCGTTTTCTTCGTGGCTGCCTCAGGCCGGTGTTGCACCGACGCCTGTTACGGCGCTGCTTCATGCGGTGGCGGTCGTAAAAGCAGGAGCCTTTACGACAATGAGGATTACGTATTACAGTTTTGGAACTGAGTTTCTGAAGGGAACCTGGGCGCAGTATGTGCTGATGGCAGTGATTATTTTTACAATCGTCTATGGCTGCAGCCGCGCACTGAAGGAAACGCATCTGAAACGGCGGCTGGCATGGTCAACAGTCAGCAATCTGTCCTATATTTTATTTGGCGTTATTTTGATGACACCGCTCGGGCTGACAGGAGCGCTTTCTCATATGATCTTCCATGCGGTGATCAAAATCTGCTCCTTTTTCTGCGCGGGCGCGGTTATTTACAAAACCGGCAGGAATTATGTGCATGAGCTGAATGGTTTTGGGAGGAAGATGCCGGCTGTGTTCGGGATTTTTACGATTTCCTCTCTGGCCCTCATGGGGGTTCCGGGCCTCTGTGGTTTTATCAGCAAGTGGAACCTTGTGCGTGCGGCAGTGGCAAGTGAAAATCCGCTGGCTTACGCAGGAGTTGCGGCGCTTCTGATCTCGGCGCTTCTGACCGCGATTTACATGCTGTCCATTTCCGTCCGGGCATTTTTCCCGGGCAGGAATTTTGATATGAGTACAATACAAGATGTGGAAGACCCAAACTGGATGATGCTGCTTCCGCTGGTACTTTTTGTGATTCTGATGTTTTATTTCGGACTGCACAGCGGTCCCGTAGTGGGTGCGCTGGAATCCATTACGGCAGTTTTATAGAGAGGGGGGACTGATATGAATTCAAATGCAGCTTTGGCGTTTCTGGTATTTTATCCGTTCCTTGCCGGTTTGTTATGCTGTGTAGTGGGCAGAATAAGCGACGGGTGTGAGAACAGGGCGGATGCCGCGAAATACGGGATGCGCCGCGATTATCTGGCAGATTTCTCTGTGATTATGGAATTTGTCATTGTACTGCTGCTTTTTGCAGTTTCCGGTCCGCGCGTGGCAGCCGGGGTTACGGAGGAGTTCTTTGTACCGAGCATCTGCGGGTTTGGCCTGCATTTTACGCTGGACGGTTTTCGGCTGGTCTATGTGGCCGTTGCAGCGTTTATGTGGATGATGACAACGATCTTATCGAGGGAATATTTTGAGCACCATGAAAACCGGAACCGGTTTTATCTGTTTTTGCTTTTCACGCTTGGCGCTACAGTGGGCGTGTTCTTATCAGCAGATTTGTACACGACCTTTATTTTCTTTGAGATTATGTCATTTACTTCGTATGTGTGGGTTGCGCAGGAGGAGAACGAGGCTTCTCTGCGTGCTGCCGGGACGTATCTGGCGGTGGCTGTAATCGGCGGCATGGTTTTGCTGATGGGGATTTTCCTGGCTTACCATTATCTCGGAACGGTTTCAATCAGTGAGCTGCTTCCGGCAATCAGCAGCTACCAGCAGAACGGTGGTGACATGAAAGTGATGTATGCGGCAGGCGCATGCATGCTGTTTGGCTTTGGAGCTAAGGCAGGCGCTTTTCCGCTCCATATCTGGCTTCCGAAAGCGCATCCGGTTGCCCCGGCTCCGGCTTCGGCACTGCTGTCCGGTATTCTGACAAAAACGGGAGTGTTTGGTATTCTTGTGGTGAGCAGCCAGCTTTTCCTGCATGACCCGGCATGGGGCATGCTGATCTTGGGAATCGGTGTTGTGACAATGTTTGGCGGCGCCCTGCTGGCAGTCTTTTCGATTGATCTGAAGCGGACGCTTGCCTGTTCGTCGATGTCACAGATCGGATTTATTCTGGTTGGCGTTGGGATGCAGGGGCTGCTCGGTGAGGAAAATGCGCTGGCGGTTCATGGGACCATGCTGCACATGATTAACCATTCACTGATTAAGCTGGTGCTGTTTATGGCTGCCGGTGTGGTTTATATGAATGCGCATGCGCTGGATTTGAACAAAATCCGCGGCTATGGCCGCAGAAAGCCGCTCCTGAAAAGCATTTTCCTGACAGGAGCCCTGGCAATTGGCGGTATTCCTGCTTTTGGCGGATATGTCAGTAAGACATTGCTTCATGAGAGTATCGTGGAGTTTGGCGGCGGCCTTGCCATGCAGGCAGTGGAATGGATTTTCCTGTTTTCCGGCGGCCTGACCGTGGCTTATATGACAAAGCTGTTTGTCGCTGTTTTTGTGGAAGAAAATGAGAGCAGGGAACTGCAGCGCAGATATGATAAAGAGAAAAATTATATGAACCGGGAAAGTACGTTTGCACTTGCAGGAAGTGCGCTGGTGCTTCTGGTATGGGGACTTTTTGCACACGGTCTGATGGACCGGGCTGCACAGCTGGGACAGAGTTTTATGAATCTGGAGGAATTTGGCCATGTGGTTTCCTACTTCAGCCTGAAAAATCTGTCCGGAGCCGGCATTTCGATTGTGATCGGAGCAGTAGTCTATCTGTTCTTTATCCGGACCGTGCTTATGGAAAAGAAGCAAAAAGACGTACGTGTTTATGTGGACCGCTGGCCGGCCTGGCTTGATCTGGAGAATATGCTTTACCGTCCGGTACTGCTGAAGTTTATTCCGGCCCTGTGCCATGTGATCTGCCGGATTTTTGACAGCCTGCCGGATCTTCTGGTGGTTGGCCTGCGCAAATCAGTATACCGGGACAGCCCTCTGCCGCATGAGCTTCCGGAAGGTACGGTATTTACACTGGCCGGTGGACGGATCGCCAACTTCTGGCAGAGCATCGGAAACCGTCTCTGGAACCGGAAGCACCCGGCTCATAAGGATTATGTCCATATTCTGGCGCTGCGCAGGGCAGAGCTGAAGGAAAACAATATGATCATTGGCAGAAGTTTGTCATTCGGCTTGCTGCTGGTCTGTGTTGGCCTCGGTTTGACGGTTGTTTATATTCTGTGGTGGTAACACGGATTGATCCGTTTGATGAACAGGAATTCGTATTTTAATCATAAGGCCGGAGCTTTCCGGAATATTTTCTGCATGGATTTGAAAGGCTTCGCCAAATAAATAAGTCAGCCGGTTACGGATATTGTAGATTCCAATATGTTCGTGCCGGCTGCTTTTTTGTGCAGAACCAGGTGCATGCTGGTCTGCTTCCGGCGGAAGTATTTCTATAGCACTCTGGTCAGGCAGATCAATAAAGTATTTTCGGATCAGATCGCGGGCCATACCGGTTCCGTTATCCCGGATTTGAGTCAGAATCGTATCGTGTTCGCGGCAGATAGTAAGCTGTATGATGCCAGGGATGCGATGGCGGTGTTCATCCCGGTGAACCAGGATTCCATGCAGAATTGCATTTTCTACAAGCGGCTGAAGAATGTGCCTGGGAAACAGGAGTGACAGACATTCTTCCTGGACGTGAGTTTCCAATGACAATTCGCCCGCGCAGAGGTACTTTTGAATGGTAACGTAGTTTTGAAGCTGCTCCAGTTCCGTTTCGAGAAAATCAAAAGCGTGCTGCGAAGAGCTTTTGAGGCGGTCACGGAGCATGCTGATCAGCGAACAGTTGATAATTTTGATATCTTCTGTCTGCTCAAGTTCAGCCAGATATGTGATTGTGTTCAGGGTATTATAAATAAAATGCGGGTCAACCTGAGATACCATCAGGCTGTACTGAATTCTTTTTTCATTCAATTCTTTTTCACGAATGATCGTGATATCTTCATTTATTTTATCCACCATATTATAGAAGGTACCGGCCAGCAGGCCGACTTCGTCGTCTCCTGTAATTTTCCGGTCCAGATGATAATTCTCACTGTGGATTTCTGTCATCTGCTGCGAAAGCATTCCCAGACGGCGCAGGCTTGTCCAGACAATGAAAAAGACGGCGCTGATCAGCAATAACGTGAAAACTGTTAAAATCAAAAGGTTGTGCCAGAGGAAGGAATTGTAGGGCGCAAGCATCGTATCGTTTGATATACTGGCAGCAATTTTGAGATCCTCGGTCGGAAAAGAGATTCTGGAACCAAGAAAGGCAGTATGGTTTGCTTCTTTTAATGTGACAGTATACTGCTGGCTGGAAAACAATTCCTGCAGCCTTTTCGAATTTAAGGCTGCAACGGAAGAGACTTCCGCGTTCTGGTAAAGAATTTTATTGTCCTTGCCGATCAGACAGTAGTCATTCAGATGATAGCCATCAAAGGTTTGCAGAATATTCAGGAAATCCGACAGTGGTTCAATCATCAGAAAGATAAACTCGTGCTCATTATATGGTTTATACATGGCATATGCAATAAAAGGCTGCATGGAGGAGTCAGATGGCGTCTGGAAAACGGGAGAATAAATGCGCCGCGTAGTGACTCCCTCACGAAGCTGTTTTTCCATATCAAAATACCGCAGCATTTCCTCAAACCATTCAGAATTTTGAATGATTTCTGTATGCGCAGCAAATTTGGGGCGGCAGATCAATTCCTTTCGATCATACAGAAGCACGAGGTTGCGGGTTGCAGCAACAGAACCTTCGACGCTGCCGTAGTGTTCGCTGGCAAGAAGCTCTGTGACGGGCGCATAATCCTTTGTGCTGTCTGAAAGTGCGATCACCTGATCCATAAGAGAGATGTTCTGGGCATAGCGGAGCAGGTACTGGGTATTCTGATGCAGAATATAACTGAGTTTCGTTGAGATTGCTTCCGTGATCACGCTGTAGGTGCTTTGACGCTCCGGGAGCATGAAGCGGTTGTACCAGTCAGACATCAGGACAGAGGCTGACAGCAGAAGAATGATGGTTGCTGCGCTGATCAGATAGATGCATTTTTTCAGCAGAGTGTTGGGGTACAGGTGCTTTCGCATGAGGGGGGCTCCTTTCTGGGGGATGGGGGAGGACGCCCCGGTAACAGGTACAGGATAAGGGGTTCCGAGGCAAACAAGTCACCCCTTATGCTGTACCTGTTACCGGGGCTGTTTTTTATCATACGGCAAACTTCGTTTCCTGATTCTGCGATATTATTCACCCAAAAGTATGAGAAAGGTTTCTGGCAGGATGTGCAGAGCGCGGGACGGAAATGAGCTGTGGGCAGCATCGCTTGCGGGGGGGCGAATACGTTTTGTGCATTCTTTCATTTCTTTAAATTATAAATGGGTTTTAGAAACGGGGTGATTGTATGACAGATTTTGGATTTATTATAGCATAAGTTTCGCGGTTTGTCGTGTTGGAAAGAGAGGCGGGTGGGATGGGGAGCTGTTGGGGAATGATAAAAAAATGGAGGGGCATTTGCGTTTTTTCACTGTATTTGTGTTTTTCTATTGGGAGATATGTTTTTTTGGTTGGGAGGATTTTGTTTTCGGGAGATGTGGTTGGATAAGTTTGGTATGATTTGGAAATATTGAAGGCATATGTGTTTTTTGGGCATTGAGGGGTGAAATTGTTGGATTGATATGGGCGGGGAGGGTGTTTTAGAATAAAGGCATCAAACAGGTAAAGGAGGGTTTTCATGAAACAGAAGTATTTTACAAAAGGAATTGCGGTTATGGCAGTTTGTTCTCTGGCATTTGGGGCTTTTGGTGTGACTGGACAGGCGCAGGAAGGTGCGGGGCTTGGTGTTGTGGACACGGCTTACGGGCAGGCGCAGGAAGGTGCGGGGCTTGGTGTTGTGGACACGGCTTACGGGCAGGCGCAGGGAGTTCCGGGAGCATTGGATGGCATTACTTTATTTAAGGGTGTGCCGTATGCAGCGCCGCCGGTCGGAGAGCTTCGGTGGGCAGAACCGCAGGATCCGGAAGCGTGGGATGGTGTCCGTGTTTTTGATACGTATGCACCGATGGCAATGCAGTGGCCGAACGATATGGCTGGTGAACCTTGGAAAACTGATTTCTATTATGAGGGGCTGCCGGAGTACAGCGAGGATTGCCTTTACCTGAATGTGGCGACATCCGCAACAAGCGGAGAAGAAAAGATGCCGGTTTACGTATGGTTCCACGGCGGCGGACTGAATCATGGATTTTCCTATGAGATTGAATGTGATCCCGAAGTGCTGGCTCAAAAGGGTGTTGTAGTGGTAGAGGTTGGGCATCGCCTCGGCGTGTTCGGTTATATGGCACTGCCGCAGCTGGATGCAGAGACCGGCTACAATGCAAGCGGTAACTGGGGCCTTATGGATGAGATCAAGGCAATCGAGTGGGTTGTTGAGAATATTGAGGCATTTGGCGGAGATCCGGAACGGATTACAGTCGGCGGACAGTCCGGCGGTACTTCAAAATCGGGCGCGCTCTTTGCCAATGATGAGACAGCAAAACATCTTGACGGTGCAATCTGGCAGACCAGTTTGCAGTATGGAACAAAATACAGAACCGTTGAAGAAATGGAAGAGACTTCTGTGAACTGGCTGAAAATGCTGGGGCTGCAGGGAGATGAAAGCCTGGAAGAGCTGCGTGCCATGGATGCACAGTTCTTTATGGGCAAAGAAACCGAATACGGAAAAGCACCGCAGGGCATGGTATATGATAATTATGCGATTCAGTATCCAACGCTCAAGGAAGCTTATGAAGCAGGAAACTTTGAGAATGTGAGCATTCTTGCAGGTACCGATCTTGGCGAATTCACGCAGGGCAGGTTTGCAGACCTGAATACCGCAGAGGCATTTTACGCTTATTACAAGGATATGCTGGGCGAGGAACTTTACGAGAAATATGATTTCCCGCATACCTGCCGCGTTGTGGATGCAATTGCAGAGGACACAGCCCGTATTCTGAACCACAGCGTATTTACTGTAACGAACAATATGCTGTTTGGAAAGAAAGCAGAAGAATATAATACAGGTGATGTTTACATCTATCTGTTTACACATTTCACACCTGGTAGAAACGAAGAAGAACTGTGGGCATGGCATTCCAGTGAACTCTGGTATACATTTGGCTCTCTGAGAGATACGGCAGGGCAGCGTTACTGGGAAGACTGGGATTATGAGCTGGCTGATATTGTGACTTCCTACTGGAGCAACTTTATGAAAACCGGCAACCCGAACGGAGAAGGATTGCCTGAGTGGGTAAATTCAAATTCCGAGCACCTTGCCTACATGGATCTCGGCGATGAAGATACAATTGGCAGCGTTACTTATATGGATTCTCTGAAGCAGATGGCAGCTGAATTTTATGCTCCGAATTATGGCTTCTGATGAATAGGGGCTCTGGCAGGGACAGAGCCCGGCGGAACAAAAATGAAATTGTAACTTGTTGACTCAGCACAATCAATTAAATTATGGAGGTAAGAAGTATGAAGAAACACATGAAGAAACTGTTATGCCTGGGAATGGTTTGTATGATGATTCCGTCTGCTACGGCTTTTGCCAGCGGTGCGATCGTTGAGAATCCGGCAGCGGCAAAGACTCAGCCGGTTGTTGAAGTAGAAGGCGGAAAACTGATTGGTTTTACACGTAATGATACGTACTGCTTCTGGGGCGTGGATTATGCTTATGCAGATCGTTTTGAGCAGCCGCAGAAGGTAGAGCCGTGGGAGGGCTACCAGTTTGCACAGAGCTATGGCACGATTTCCATGATTCCGGATCAGACAGCTGTCGGCGCAGATGAGTTTGTATGGCCGCACCGTTACTGGACACAGAGCGAGCACTGCCAGAACCTGAATATCTGGACACAGGATCTGAATACTGAGGCGAAGAAGCCTGTTATCGTGTTCTTCCATGGTGGCGGACATACGAATGGCTCCTCCATCGAATCTACTGCATATGACGGACAGGCATTGTCTGAGTACGGTGATGTGGTTGTCGTAACAGTAAATCATCGTCTGAACATTCTTGGATACCTGGATCTGTCTTCGTTTGGCGAAGAGTATGCAGGTAGCGGAAACCTTGGCGCAGCTGACCTGGCAGCATCCCTGCAGTGGATCCATGACAATATTGCACAGTTTGGCGGCGACCCGGATAACGTAACAATTTTCGGACAGTCCGGCGGCGGCAGCAAGGTTGCTACGCTGATGCGTCAGCCTGCAGCAGAAGGCCTGTTCCATGCAGCTGGTATGATTTCCGGCGGCGGTGCAACTATTTCTGATAACACAA
>CAOJHI010000116.1 GCA_948436005.1 uncultured Lachnospiraceae bacterium | reverse complement strand
GGGACGCAGAGGTCGCAGGTTCAAATCCTGTCGCATCGACTCCTTGGCAGGGGCGAAAACATCGGGTTTTTTATAAATCCGGTGTTTTTCTTTTTTCTAGAACTGCCCCTTTTCCTAACGCTTTCCTAACCATTTAGTCAGTCTTCGGAAAGCGTTTATCATATCGTTTCCATAATAAAATATATAAAAAGAAAGGGCTCTTATGTTAAAAATCAAAGTGATCAAGAAAAATGATGAAATAAATACAGAATATGAAATCGGAGATGTTTTTGAGACGACCGGTACATGGTATGGCGGCGTGCATATTTCGGGAAGGACTGGTGTTCCGGTATCACTGGACAATGACGAATATGTGGTATTGGAGGCAGAAAAAGAATCCTCGGAGTCGGTATCTGAAACAAGTTCAGAGGTGGAGACAGAATCCAAATCCGTATCAGATCGGGATATCAGAGCAGGAGATATTGTGCAGCATTTTAAGCGGGAATGCGTATCTGCCAATACTTCGGAATACTTATATCAGATAATAGCTTTTGCCACACATACTGAAACAGAAGAAAAACTGGTTATTTATCAGGCATTGTATGCGCCTTTTAAGATATATGCCAGACCGTATGATATGTTTATGGGCAATGTGGACCGGCAAAAATACCCGGACATCAGGCAGAACTATCGGTTTGAAAAAGTAAATGATTTTATCTGTTGAAAGAAATGGGCTGGAAGCCCAGCAGTGAGCTTTCAGCCTGGTCTATCTTTTTTCTACATTTCTGCAATATCAAACAATTCATCGAACAGAATTTTAAAATTGGGAAACATGATAATTTTTAATTCATCTTTGTTATTTTCTGTTATTGTTTTGTAAAGATATGGATAGATTTCACCTTTTTCGTTGAAATCATACATATAAATTTCTACTGTTTTCGTTCTCCAGTCAACAATCCAGTATTCAGACACACCCACCTTACCATAGAGTTCCATTTTTTCGGTACGGTCGTATTTTTCGGTGGCGTCTGAAAGGACTTCCATAACAAAACGGGGAATTCCAGTAAATGAGACATTTTTTCTATCCCTCATATTACAAATAATAGAAACGTCAGGAACTACGATTTTATCATCGTTTTCTCGCCATTGATATTGAACACTGTCGCCAAAAACACGGCATAAACTATCTTGGATTTGGTTTCCTACTTTGATGATAAAGTTATGAATCACCATCGAATGTTCCAGATATGTTTTACTCATATCTTCCGGCGGTAATGATGCCATAATTATGGTATTATTATAGGGATAAAGGACGAAAAATACCTTTTCTATTGTTAAGCTATTTTCAGAGAGGAGATATATGAAATGCCACAAGACTATACCAATTTAAGATTTGAAAAATACTTCGGAAATTTCTGATATGTGTCATAGATCAGATGATCCTAATCTATATCATAAAAAATGGCTATGGCGATATGGTTATTATGGGCATGGAGGTTTATGAAAACACCATCCGTCGGCTTGCAGTATATAGGGACATTGAAGTGTCAGAGCAGCAAATAGAAACCGGACATGTAAGGGATGCCCGAACAGCTTTGGCAGACTTGAGGAAAAGGCATGGCGTATAATTTTTTTTTCATCAACTGGAAAATTATCAGAAGAAATTATAATGAGACAGCAAAACGGCGCCCTGTAAATTCCTCTTTTACAAAGTTTTAAAATGCATTTATAATAAGACAATTGAGTGGAGAAAGCGTGAATCCAGATCATGGGTTTGCGCTTTTTTTAACGAATATGTAGTGTTAGACACAGAAGAAAAACTGGTGATTTTGTAAAACGTTTTGGCCAAAAGCAAGGACGATTTCAGAAATATAATATTTGTGGAATGAGGTATATGTGATATACTGGTAATAGTGGAGAAGAAAAAAGATTTTGATGAGGCTTATAAATAGTTTGATAGATTATTGAAAGCAACAGGGCTGAATGGTAAAGATATAACATTTATAGACTATAGCTAACCAGGCGGAAATATTTTACGGGGAGTTTTGTACATGAATTATGAAACATTAAAACCAATTTATTTAAGTACACAAAATTTTATTCTGGAAAAGAACCTGAATTTAAAGAGGGAGATGTATTCCGGATCACAGTTCCTCTAGATGAAGGATATTCCTTTGATTTTGGAGAAAATGAAGTTTTTATTGCTGAAAGTGCGACTGATGCGACTGAAAGTGCGACTGATGCAACTGAAAGTGCGACTGAAAAGAGAGAAGTCTCTGTTATAGGGGACAATCTGAGAGCGGAGGAACGGAAACTTCTGTTTTTTATAAAACAGAACCCGCGAATTACACAGAGAGAGCTGTACGAAGCATCCGGAATTTCTTTGGGAACGATAAAGAGAATTTTACCGGGATTACAAAAGAAAGGAAAACTTATACGAATCGGTAACAGACGTTCTGGTGAATGGAAAATAACAGAATGATATTCAGCGTACAGCTGCTGGAGGTGATCGCACGGAGCTTGGATACATGGATTTAAGGAGAAACGGATCAGATATTAACAACTTTTAAATATAGGAGGGAAAGAGAATGTCTCCAATAGCAGATGTCATTAAATATGAGGGAGATAACAGTACATTTATCTGGAAGCATCCGCGTGAGGATTTCAACATTTTTTCACAGCTGGTTGTCCATGAATCGCAGGAGGCGATTCTGTTTATGGACGGACAGGCGCTGGATCAGTTTGGGCCGGGACGGTATACGCTTGAGACGAAGAACATCCCGATGCTTGGAAAAGTGCTGAATCTTTTTATGGGAAATGAATCCCCGTTTCACTGCGAAGTGTATTTTATTAATAAGACTGAGCAGATGTCGGTTAAATGGGGGACGGATTCAAGAGTTGAGTATATGGAACCGACCTATGGGTTCCCGCTTTCGATTGGTGCAAGCGGTGAGATGGCCCTGCGTGTCAAGGACAGCAAAAAGCTTCTTTTGAAGCTGGTCGGTACGGAAAGCATCCTGAATCAGCAGAAGCTGACCGCGTATTTCCGTGCAGTTCTGATGACGCGCGTGAAAACGTATATTGCGCAGGTCATGAAAGAGAAAAAGATCAATATTTTTGAAATAGATGCAAATCTCACTGATTTTTCGGAAGATCTGCATCAGCTCCTGATTCCGGATTTTGCAGAGTATGGAGTTGCCCTGGAGCGCTTTTTTGTGATGAATATTGCGAAGCCGGACGGGGACAGGCAATATGAAAAATTTAAGGAACTGCATTTCAGGCAGTATTCGGAAATTGCGGAGGCGAAGCTCCGGGCGCAGACAGAGGTGATTCAGGCACAGACAGAAGCGCAGAAGATGACGATTGCATCTCAGGCAATGGCCATAAAACGTGAACAGGAGGGCTATACATACCAGCAGGAGCGGGGATTTGATGTGGCGCAGCAGGCAGCGAAGAACGAGGCGACCGGGCAGTTTACAAATATGGGAATCGGACTGGGAGCCATGGCCGGTATTGGAAAAACAGTGGGGAGCATGGTTGCTGGAAGCATTGGTGAGACAGCAGACAGTGTCCGTGGTGAAGATATTCGGGGAACCGGGTCTGAGTGCGGCAACCAGACGGGAACAGGGGAAATGAGATTCTGTGAAAACTGTGGGTATCAGTTTGAACGGCCGGGAAAATTCTGCCCGAAGTGCGGGACTAAGAGAGGATAAGTAGAATATGTCAGTGTTTAAATGTAAAATGTGCGGAGGTAATCTCGGGCCGGAGAATGGCTCCGGGATTGCGGTGTGCGAATATTGCGGGACGCAGCAAACCTTGTCAAAGTCAGAGGATGAGATTGTAAAAAATCTTTATAACCGTGCCAATAGTCTCCGTCTTCAGTGTGAATTTGACAGGGCTGAAGAGATTTATGAAAAAATTCTGGAAATTGACCAGACAGAAGCAGAGGCTCACTGGGGGCTTGTGCTCTGTGCGTATGGAATTGAATATGTGGAAGAGCCGGGAACCTTTAAACGTATTCCTACCTGCCACCGTACCTCGTACGAGGCAGTTACGGCAAGTGCGGATTATCTTGCGGCAGTTGAATATGGAGATGCGGTTCAGCGTGAGATCTATCAAAAAGAAGCGGAAGCAATTGATAAGATTCAGCGCAGTATTTTAGACATTGTAAAGAAAGAAGAGCCGTTTGATGTATTTATCTGTTACAAAGAAACGGGAAAGGACGGCAGCCGAACTGAGGACAGCGTGATTGCGGGCGCTATTTATGATCAGCTGTCAAAAGAGGGATTTAAGGTCTTTTTTGCAGCTGTCACATTGGAGAACAAACTTGGCGAAGCGTATGAGCCCTATATTTTTGCGGCGCTTCACAGCGCCAGGGTTATGCTGGCGATTGGAACAAAGCCGGAGTATTTAGAGGCAGTTTGGGTAAAAAATGAATGGTCACGGTATCTGAAGCTGATGAAAACCGATCCGGACAGACTGCTGATTCCGTGTTATCGGGGGATGGACGCCTATGAGTTGCCAGAGGAACTCTCTTATCTTCAGGCCCAGGATCTTTCCAAAATCGGCGCAGTGCAGGATTTGATCCGGGGTATCAGGAAGGTTGTTTGGGCTGATGATGATAAAGCGGGGCAAAGGGAAAACGGCAGAAAAGAAACGGTCGTGATTCAGGAAGCAGGAGGAACTGTCCAGTCGCTTTTGAAGCGAGCATATTTGTTTCTGGAGGATAAGGATTGGGGCAGCGCGGACAGATACTGCGAAAAGGTACTGGATCAGGATCCTGAAAATGCAATGGCATACGTTGGAAAGCTGATGGCAGAGTTGCGGGTTCCCAGACAGGAAGGACTTGTAGAGGTGGAAGTGCCTTTTGAGGATCACAATAATTACCGTAAAGCAATTCGGTTTGCGGATGATGAGCTGCGCGCTGCTTTGGAAAGCTATAATGCCGGAATCCGGGAGCGCAATGAGACAGAGCGGAAAACACTTCTCTATGAGGAAGCGTGCGTCCGACTGAAGGAAGCGAGTACGGAAAAAGAATGCATAGAAGTCAGCAAAGCATTTCAGGCACTGGGGGATTTCGATTTTGCTGAAGAGATGGCACAGGAGTGCCTGGATAAGGCGAAAAAGATTCAGAGCGAGCGGTATGACAGGGCGGTTGACATCATGAATCAGGCTGACACGATGATGAACCAGTCCGAAACGGAGGATACCAATAAGAAATACAAAGAGGCAGCGGAACTGTTTGCTACACTGCATGGGTTCCGGGATGCAGATTTGCTATATGAAAAATGCAAGGAGCAGGCAGAGGCGATCCGGAGGGAAATGATCTATGAATCTGCTGAGGAAGCGATGCGCCAGGCGAAAGACGAATATGATTTTGCGAGGGTGATCTCCAGACTGCAGCAAATTTCAGGCTGGAGGGATGTGGATGAGCGACTCGAGACCTGCAGAAAAATGGGGGATCAGGCGCGAAAAAGAGCAAAATGGAGACGTAAAATTGTTTCTATGCTGATTTTTGCAGCAATTGTGGGCGGAATTACCGGTTTTGTGTATTATATGGTGATTGTGCCCGAGCAAAAATATAATGCTGCTGTTTCGTTGATGGAGGAGGGAGAGTATGAAGCGGCATATGAAATTTTTAAGGAGATGAATGAGTCTCTCAGTTATAAAGACAGTGACGTGAAACAGCAGAGGATTGAAGAGATTTTTGAACAGAGAGAATCGGAAAAAGCGCGAAAGCTTCAGAGACTTCAGGAGCCCAAAAAATCGGAAGTGGCCAAAAAGTTTCAGGAACAAGAAGAATCGGAAGAAGCGAAAAGACTTCAGGAGCAAAAAGAATCGGAAGAAGCGAAAAGGCTTCAAGAGCAAAAGAATCAGAAGAAGTGAAAAGGCTTTAAGAGCAAAAAGAATCAGAAGAAGTGAAAAGGCTTCAGAAGCAAAAAGCGTCGGGAGAAGTAAAAAGAGATGTAGGAAGTATAGTAAAATTTGGATCGTATGAACAAGATAATAATAGAGACAATGGGACGGAGGAAATCGAATGGATTGTATTGGCTAAGCATGAAGGATTTCTATTATTAATCAGTAAACATTGTCTGGACAATATGGTGTATAATAGTTCAGATATCCATAATTCAACTTGGGCAGACAGTGAAATTAAAAAATGGTTGAACAGTAATTTTTTAATAGAAGCATTTAACGTAGAAGAGCGCAAAAGGATTGTTCCCAATGAATACAAAATTAGTGGAGGCTGGGATCTGCAAGTGGGGAAAATGGAAAATATGACCGCAATGGATATTCTTGTGCGGGCAGGGGCTGGAGAGTTAGAGCTAGTTACGCTATTACCTTGTTTAGCTATTAATGGTACGTCATTGACTCCCTTGATAAAAACAGTTGAATTGACGCCATATGCAGCCGAGAAATGTAAGAATATGTATTGGTGGAGTAGATTGGCGATAGATGAGTCTGAAATGGTATGTGCGATAGGAGAAAATGGTATTTACGAAGAGAAAGCCGTGGATGACTCTTGTTTGATTCGCCCCATTATATGGGTCTCTGAGGATTTTTGGGATGAGGGATAATTAATAAAAAAGATTAAAGCATGTTTTTGAACGGCAGGAGGACTTCTGGATAAATAAGGAGATTATGATTATTGTGGGGTTTGCCCTGTGGCTGAAAATCCAAATGTCAGACCTGCCCTGAGATTTCCTCTTTTACAAAGTTTTAAAATGCATTTATAATAAGACAGTTGAGTGGAGAAAGCGTAAATCCAGATCATGGGTTTGCGCTTTTTCGTGTATTCCACGACCGCCCAGATAACGGGCGCTGCGGTTTTTCTTTTTATGCGGGCGGAACGCCGGAAGATGCGGAGGATGTAGTATGAAGCTTTCGGAAGTTCTCCCGGTAACTTCCAGGTGTCATCAGTTCCTGCTTTTTAAAGGCGCGGGTAAAGGTGCCAATATTGTTAAAGCCTACCTGCAGGGCGATATTGTTCAGAATATCGTCTGTTTTCTGCAGAAGGGCTTTTGCCTTATTGATGCGGAGGCGTTCCAGATAATTTGAAAAGGTAGAGCCGGTCTGCTTGCGGAAAAAGTGGGAGAAGTTGGAATAAGAAAATCCAAATTTCTCGGAAATACTCAGGAGAGAAATATTTACGTCCTGATAATTGGATTCAATATATTGCAGCACCTGACTGATCGTGGTAGATTCATGTTCTGTTTCCGGGTACCGTTTCAGCTCATTCAGAAGTTCTTCGTGCAGCTGTTCCAGTGTAGCGATCATGGTCGTATGATCCTTCGGAATATCCTGGGGCACATAAGCGGGGCTGTAATTTTGGCCTGCCTGGTTCAGATGATGCACAATTGTATTGTGCAGGTTCATATACAGCGTCTGCGTAGAGTGATTGCTTCTGGAGGTGTAAAACAGCGTTTTTAATACAGGCTCAAACATGGCCTGTGCCTGGGAGAGGCTTTTCTGTGAGACCGCGGAATCATACAGGGAAATCTGCTCCAAGGCTCTGCTCAGATGCTTTGTATCCGCAACAGGAATGTCCATATAATTAACTGTATTACCGGTATTTTCCAGCTTTGCGTTTTCAAGGGCTGCCAGGGCAAGGGCGTTGCTTCTGGCAGGATTGTCCAGTTGTTCCCGGCTGCCGATTCCGATACAGATAGCGGGATCCTGAGTTTCCAGTATTTTCAGAAATGGCCTGAGCTCCTGCTCACTGTCGTAAAACAGAATTAAAATGACTTCCGCGGAACGTATGGTTTCCACGAAATAGCAGGATACGGTAGAGCTGGGAGCATTATGGAAATTCAGACGATAGAAACGTTCTTTCAGCTCATACATGAAACTGGTATCAAAATCTTTGCCTGACAGGAAAGAAAATGCAACACAGGTCACATAATCGTGGATATGTATCGTATAAATATTAGCCATTTCAATAATATGGCGCTCATCGCGGATATCCCCGTAGAGATAACGGCAGAGAAAGAGCTCCTGGGCTCTTCCCTGCAGCTCGCGGAGCTGTTCGGTAATAATAGTATTCCGGTCATTGAGATGGCGGATAGACATGGAAATGACGTTCCAGTCGTTCAGATACTGGGAGGAAGACAACAGCGGAAGGTCTGCGTTGCTGTCCAACAGCTCCTTTTTCAGACGCCGCAATGGAATATAGGTAAACAGCAGACCACCTGCGATCAGAGTGATTCCGATGATAAAAATAACGATACACCGGTATGCTGTCTGGGTATACAGGGCGTGAAACGGTTTCATGGCAGAATCGTATTCATGAATGCTGACTGCCCGCAGGTGGTTGCAGTTAATGTCGGACTGGTGGAGCAGATACCTCGTACCGTTGATAGAACGTTGCTGGGAGGTATGGTTTTTGATGAAGTTAAATTGCCGGATATCCTCTGCCTGTGTCTGACTGAGCATCAGGTTTCCGGCAATAATGCGATCCTTATCATCAACAATCAGCAGTGTACCACCATTTTCCTGTGAAAGAGAACAGATATCTTCCACGGGAATAAGAGCGAACAAAACAAGATCCGTTTTCTTTACAGGGAGTGCGACGGTCAGGCAGTCAAGGTATTCTCCCTGAAAGAAAACGGTTTTTTGTTCCAGTATTGAGATGGAAGCAACAGAGTCGCAGAATTCCTTTAATTCTTCTGATGTGAAGTGCTCGTAATAGAAGGAGGAGGATGACTGATTCATCCATTCGGCGGGACAGGAGTTATTTCTGGAATAATAACGGTGAAACTGTTTGCTGTAGAGGAAGGCAGAAGCCATCCAGGGATCGTTGCTGACAACCTTGGAAAATTCCTCGCTGATTATAATTCGGTTCAGCGGAGTATCCTCATTTAAAATGTTTGTGGACAGGGTAGCATTTTGTGTCAGAGAGATAGCGTAATTATTTAAAGTAATGACCGCATCATTAAACTGAGTGGCGCAGAGCAGTACTTCTGCCTGGAGCGACTGCTCCAGCTGTATCATCATTTCGTTTTCAAGCTTTGGAAACATGAACTGGAAAAGTGCAACAAGCGGGATAATAAAAGTCAGGATATAAGTGGATAAAATGATGATAAAAGTAGATTTTTTTCGTCTGAAATGGTTCATGCAACGTACGCTCCTGGCAAAAGTATTTCTGTAAGTAGATTTCTCAATAAAATTTCCGGGTAAAACCATAATAATTTTAAAAGTGCGTCTGTCAAAAAGTCAATATTGAATATTTGAATCAATATTATATAATACAGATA
Organism: uncultured Lachnospiraceae bacterium; assembly: GCA_948436005.1. Taxonomy (GTDB): domain Bacteria; phylum Bacillota; class Clostridia; order Lachnospirales; family Lachnospiraceae; genus Choladousia. Next base: position 825 of record CAOJHI010000116.1, on the reverse strand, counting down.
TCCGTGGAAATGCATAAAAATTGTGATGATTCATCAAGATTATTGTTCAAAAACGGGAGGTGCACAATATGAAAAAAATATGGCTGATGCTGGCAGCAGTTCTTGCCGGTTTTTTTGCACAGAATTGTTATGCAGGAAATGAAAGCCAAGGCAGAATAGAAAACAGAGCCAAAGAGACACTGGACATAGCAATCGCAGTGGACTATGAATGGCAGATAACGCCGGAACATCTGCCTTTTGTGCAGGATATCGAAAAGGAAGCAGGGGTTGAGATAAACTGGCGCGTATATGATAAGAACATCTGGCACCGGCAGCTGGCGCTTCAGATGGAATCTGGCAGCAGACCGGATATTTATATGAATTGTATTTCAGAAACAGATTTTGCCGAGTACCGGGAAGCATTTATGCCTTTGGATGAATTGATCGAATTGTATGCGCCGGATATTGCCCGGGCATATGCGAAAGACAGGGTACTGTCGGATTATTCGAGACAGGCGGATGGGCGTGTCTATGGACTGGCTGTGAGAAAACCGTATCGCCCCGGTATCTGGCAGAAATGGATGATTAACCAGGAGTGGCTGACCCGCCTTGGGCTTAAAATGCCGGAGACATGGGAGGAATTTAAAGACGTGTTACGTGCCTTCCGGGATGAGGATGCTAACGGAAATGGGGATCCGGGTGATGAAATCCCGTTGGTATTTCATAATTTTCTGTCACGCTCGTATCTGATAACCGGTGGAATGGGGCGTTACTGCAGTCTGGAAGGCCTGATTTGCCATAATGGGGACTTTCTTTACATACCGACAACGAAGGACTGGCGGGAGA
>CAOJHI010000115.1 GCA_948436005.1 uncultured Lachnospiraceae bacterium | reverse complement strand
CACTTAGATCTGCCGGAGTAAGCCAAGGTATTTCCCCGTCCCAGTACGAAGGGGTATTAGTTTTTGGAGTACCTCCACCTACAACTGTTCCAATATGCTTAAGTCTGACAAAAGCCCAAGAATCAGGAATTTCAAAAGGTATTTCGTTGTCAATGCAACGTATCTCCGTACCCACCTTCTCATAATAAGAGGAGTGTAAATATCTTCGATATAATATTAGAGCGAGTTTTTCGCAAAAATATTATATCGGAGGTGTCTTTTTATGAAGACAAAACTAACATTTGAAGAATACTTGAGAAAGGACAATTTATCAGAGAATACGATTACTTCGTATCTGTGGACAGTGAATTATTTCACCGAAAATTACGATGTTGTCAGCAAAGAAAATCTGCTTGCCTACAAGGGTTACTTAATGGAATCCTTCAAGCCTAAAACAGTGAATCTACGTATACAGGCGATAAATAAGTACCTAGAGTATTTAGAAGAACAGCAATTACAGCTTAAGGCTGTTAAGGTTCAGCAGAAGAATTTCTTAGAAAATGTTATCAGCAATGCTGATTATAATTTTCTGAAAAAGCAGCTCAAAAAGGATGGAAATATGGAATGGTATTTTGTAGTTTGGTATTTAGCAGCTACGGGGGCAAGAGTAAGCGAGTTGATTCAAATTAAGATTGAGCATATAGAAATTGGATATTTTGACATATACACAAAAGGCGGTAAACTCCGACGATTATATATACCCCAAAAATTAAAGAAAGAAACTCTTGAATGGCTGGAGGAAACAAACCGTTCCTCCGGCTATCTGTTTCTTAATCGTTACGGCAACAGAATTACTACCCGTGGCATTTCACAACAGCTTAAAAATTATGCAGATAAATATGGTCTTGATAAAAAGGTGGTTTATCCTCACTCATTCCGCCATAGATACGCAAAGAACTTTCTTGAGAAGTACAATGATATTGCTCTGCTTGCCGATCTTATGGGGCATGAAAGTATTGAAACAACACGAATATATCTTCGTCGCACTGCAAGCGAACAACAGGATCTTGTGGATAAAATTGTAACTTGGTAAAATTAAGCCGTCCTTAAATGAGGGCGGCTGTTTGCCAAAGTAATGCATTTGAAATTAAATCAAGTTGTTTATATGCAATATGTATTTGCTCAACAATTCTTATTTGTTCTGCTAATGGTGGGATTGGAAAATATGAATTTTCAACATAATCTTTACCAATTCGCTGTTGTCCTACTGCTCCCGTAAATTCTTGCTTGCCTTTACCAATAAACATCGACGATTTAACGTAAGCGAGAACATATTCAGGTAAAATAGCAGATGCATACGGTCTTAAAATATGAAGCTCAGTCGTTCCTGCTCCGTAGCCATTTTTAAGATTTCTGAAAACTACAGATTTTCTATTCTCAAAGCATGGTGTGATTTTTGCTATGCCAATATCTCCTTCCATAAAGTGAGTAAAACCTGACTTAACTTTTTCCCAGACACGTACTTCAGATGTGTGCTTTCCACTAAACCCATCATCTATTAGCGGCATTGGAATAAAAGAAACTTCCAATAAATCTTCAAGTTTGTTACGAGGATTTACTTGAAAAACATCTCTGATTCTTGCCCATTTCCACGATTCTGGAATTTCATATGGCAATTCATTTGTGATTTTTACCGCTTTAGATTCAGTTCTCAGATAATAAGAGTTATCATCACCTTTGAAGATTATAGATTCCTTCTTATTACGCTTGATTTTGCCTTGCTTTATCAGTTCTTCTTTTTCGGCACGTATATGATCAAGAAGAGTAGAAGCCGGTTCATCATCTGGATTTTGTGGCACAAGCTTACCATGAATGGCAAGGTCGAGAATTTTGGATTTTGCAGTCTGAATAATATTCTTTAACTCATCTTTATCATTATCTATGGCATCTATAATGTGGAGTGAACTGTCTGCTATTTCACATATTTTATTTTGTTCACTAATGGGAGGTAACGGCAAGTAAGCACCCAATACAATTTTACGACGAATTCCTGGAATAATTCCGTTTGCCTGTGCCGTTATATCACTAAGCATGGCAGAAATAGCTATATGCAGGTATTGAGGCGTAATAGCAGTTGTACATCTCAGTGCCATGATCTGTCTAGCAATATGGGCATCATCAATATTACAGAAAGCCATCTTTCCTACACCGGATCCTTTTACCGTTAAAAGGAGATCATCTATTGTTGCATGTGTTGTAGGTGTAGTAGTCCAACGATTGATAATAACCTTTCCATGTTCAAGATTACTCGCTCCTGTGATGTACGGTATACCATCGCCAATATCATTGTATCGATCAGAAGTTAAGTCTTGGCCTGAATATAATTCAATTATATCTGAATAATGACACCACGCCCACCCCTCCGGCACCTCAAACGGTATCTCATCCTCAATACATTTCACACTTCCATCGGCAAATTTCTCATAATGCAAACTATGTTGTGCAATAAAAATAAATTAGGTGTACCAAAACTGAATTGATAGAGCGCTGTTAATGCAGTATTCAGACTATGCTGACTGACAAAACGGAATCAGAAGAGACGATCAGCAATAACGCATTATCAGAACAGCCCATAGAGGGAACCGATATCAAAGCAAACCCTGTGAAGCCGCCGGTACTTAGAGAGTTCGAGCCGGAGGCGATGAACGAACTTAGTACCGCTGCGTGTCTGAACCGGAGCGGAAGCGGGTTTGCGGCGGTATCGGTTCCCTCTATGGGCGTACTGTAAATCGCTTATGAAATTAGTTCCTTCGTTTTCCACCACCCGGCTATTTTCCTAAAAAAGGCAGCCCGCCTGCATGGATTCAATACAAAATCACGATTCGTCAAAAAAATAACAAAAACAATTGACTTTAAGAAAAGGCAGGAATAAAATACTCCTAATGAAACATTGTTAAAAGTATAACTAATAAAGTGTAACGCATATAAGAAAGGAGAATTTTATGAGCAGTAAAATTACTATTATCGGCGCAGGCAGCGTAGGAGCAACGATTGCATATACACTTTCCAGCAAGGACATCGCTTCCGAGATCGTTTTGATTGATATCAACAAGGGAAAAGCAGAAGGCGAAGTTATGGATATTGAGCAGGGAACCTGTTTCCGCGACCCGATTTCCATTAAAGCAGGCGAGTATGAGGATGCAGCGGGCTCTGATATCGTGATTATTACGTCCGGTATTGCAAGAAAACCAGGACAGACCAGAATTGAGCTGACGCAGACCAATGTAAATATTTTAAAGGAAATCACGCCGCAGATCGTAAAAGCTGCTCCTGAAGCGCTTTACATTATTGTCAGCAACCCGGTGGATATCCTGACGTATGTGTTCACAAAGATTTCCGGACTTCCGGAGCACCAGATCATCGGTTCCGGTACAATTCTTGATACAGCACGTCTGAAATGCGGGCTTTCCGAGCATTTCCAGATTGCACAGAAGAACATTCATGCGTACGTATTTGGCGAGCACGGTGATACGTCCTTTGTACCGTGGAGCGGAGCTTACATTTCCGGTGTCAGTGTGGATGAGTATTATCAGCTGATGCAGAAGCAGGGAAGAGAGATTGCAGAGCTTGACAAACCGGGTATGGAAGAGTATGTGCGCAAATCAGGCGGAAAGGTTATTGCAAATAAGGGTGCTACGTTCTATGCAGTTTCCACAGCCGTATGCAACCTGTGTGAGACGCTTCTGGCTGCATCGGATTCAATCAAGACAGTTTCCTCTATGATGCATGGAGAATACGGAATTGAAGACGTGTGCCTGAGTACGCTGACGATTGTCGGACCGAAGGGCATTCAGGGCAAGGTGCCGATGCGCATGAACAAGACAGAGATTGAGCGGCTGAAAGCGAGTGCGGATGCACTGAAGGCAGTTATTGCGCAGATTGAACTGTAAGCCGAAAGGAAAGGATGAAGATACGATGAAGTACAGCTATTATCCGGGGTGCACCCTGAAAAACAAGGCGAAAGCTCTGGACGTGTATGCCAGGGCGTCGGCAAAAGCACTTGGATTTGAACTGGAAGAAATCAAAGACTGGCAGTGCTGCGGCGGTGTTTATCCCCTTGGCAGTGATGAGATTGCCACGAAGCTTTCTTCCGTGCGTGCTTTGAACGATGCAAAAGAAAAACAGCAGGATTTGGTTACTCTGTGTTCAGCCTGTCATCACGTGATCAAACGCGTAAACGACGATATGAAGAATGTAGAAGATATCCGCACCAGAGCGAATAATTATATGAAGCTTGACGAGCCGTATGCGGGAGAGACAACAGTACTTCATTTCCTCGAAGTGCTCAGAGACCGTGTGGGCTTTGATACTGTAAAAGAAAAGGTGAAAAATCCTCTGACCGGAAAGAAGATCGGTGCATATTATGGCTGTCTGCTTCTTCGTCCGGGAAAGATATTAGAGTTCGACAACCCGGAAAATCCCAAGATTATGGAAGATTTTATCCGTGCACTGGGCGCGGAGCCGGTGATTTATCCGTACCGCAACGAATGCTGCGGTGGCTATATTTCCTTAAAAGAAAAAGAAATGTCCGGCAACATGTGCGGCAACATTATGGAGAGCGCAAAGGGCTTTGGTGCAGATCTGCTGATTACCGCCTGTCCGCTCTGTCTCTACAATCTGAATGCAAGCACACAGGACGGACTTCCGGTTTATTATTTTACAGAGCTTCTGGCTGAAGCCTTGGGCGTAAAAGAGGAGGTGGCGCAGGTATGAGCAGTGAAAAGAAACAGGCAGAGCTGATTCGTGAGATCAGCGGTGTGAATCCTTTAAAATGCATGAAATGCGGCAAATGCTCTGCCACGTGTCCGGCTTATAACGAGATGGATATCAAGCCGCACCAGTTTGTATCCTATGTGGCAAACGAAAATATCGAGGCGCTGGTACAATCCAAATCCCTGTGGAAATGCCTTTCCTGCTTTGCGTGTGTGGAGCGTTGCCCGAGAGATGTGCAGCCCGGCAGGCTGATTGACGCGGCCAGACAGGTGGTTGTCCGCCAGCGCGGAGGAAACTATCTGAAGGCAGATGAGATTCCGGAGCTTTTGGATCCGGAGCTTCCGCAGCAGCTTTTAGTCAGCGCATTCAGAAGATACAGGAGGTAAGGAATGCAGAGGATAGGAGTATTTGTCTGTCATTGTGGAAGCAATATCGCAGCAACGGTAGACGTTAAAAAGGTAGCCGAGATGGCTCTCCTGGAGCCGGGCGTGGTTCATGCAGAAGATTACCAGTATATGTGCTCAGAAGCAGGCCAGGAGAAAATTATAGAGGCAATCCGTGAAAAGAATCTGACAGGAGTGGTTGTCTGTTCCTGTTCACCGCGTATGCATGAGACAACATTCCGTAAGGCAGCGGAAAAGGCCGGACTGAATCCGTATATGGTTGAGATCGCAAATATCCGCGAGCACTGTTCCTGGATTCACAAGGATATGGAGGAGGCCACGAAAAAGGCCGTTATCCTTACGCGCGCAGCGATCGCGAAAGTAAATTTAAACACACCGCTGAAGCCGGGCGAGAGCCGGGTGACAAAGCGGGCGCTGGTGATCGGAGGCGGAATAGCCGGGATTCAGACAGCACTGGATATTGCGGATGCAGGATATGAGGTGGATATCGTGGAGCGTGAGCCGAGTATCGGGGGCAGAATGTCACAGCTTGACAAGACGTTCCCAACGCTTGACTGTTCGGCCTGCATTCTCACGCCGAAGATGGTGGAAGCATCGGCGCATGAAAAGATCAATATTTATACATATAGTGAAGTAGAAAAGGTAAGCGGTTTCGTGGGTGATTTTACTGTAGATATCCGCAAAAAGGCGCGGTACGTGGATATGGACAAATGTACAGGCTGTGGTGTCTGTCAGGAAAAATGTCCGTCCAAGAAAGCACCGAGTGAATTCAACCGCGGCCTGAATACAAGGAGCGCCATTTATACACCGTTTGCACAGGCAATTCCGAACGTGCCGGTGATTGATACAGACAGCTGCATCAAATTTAAAACTGGAAAATGCGGCGTATGTTCCAAGGTGTGTCAGGCTGGCGCGATAGATTATACGCAAAAGGACGAGATTGTATCGCAGAAATACGGAGCGATTGTTGTGGCAACGGGCTTTGATACAATTAAGCTGGACAATTATGACGAGTATGCGTACAGCCAGAGCAAGGATGTCATTACGTCACTGGAGCTGGAGCGTATTATGAACGCGGCCGGACCGACGAAAGGCCATCTGGAGCGCTTTTCCGACGGAAAAGCGCCGAAGGAAATGGTATTTATTCAGTGTGTGGGCAGCCGGTGCGCAGACGACAGAGGGAAGCCATACTGTTCCAAAATCTGCTGTATGTATACGGCAAAGCATGCAATGCTGATCCGCGATAAATATCCGGACGTCAATGTGACGGTATTTTATATTGATGTGCGTACGCCGGGCAAGAATTTTGATGAGTTTTACCGCAGGGCAGTGGAGCAGTACGGCGTAAACTACATCAAGGGCCAGGTGGGCAAGGTGATTCCTCAGCCAAACGGCAAACTGCTGGTGCAGGGCTCTGATCTGCTGGACAACCGCCAGATTTTAAAGGAAGCGGATATGGTGGTTCTTGCCACAGCGATTGAGCCGAACGAGGGCGTACGGAAGATCGCAACCATGCTGACTGCAAGTATTGATACAAACAACTTCCTGACAGAGGCACATGCAAAACTGCGTCCGGTAGAGTCCCCGACCGCGGGAATTTTCCTGTCAGGCGTTTGCCAGGGACCGAAGGATATTCCGGAGACGGTAGCCCAGGCAGGCGCGGCGGCAGTCAAAGCGATCGGGCTTCTGGCAAAGGATAAGCTGCTGACCAATCCGTGTACGGCACAGTCGGATGAGCTGCTGTGCAACGGTTGCTCGACGTGTGCGAATGTATGTCCGTACGGCGCTATCAGTTATGAAGACAAAGAGGTAAACGACCATGGAATCCGTGAAACGCGCCGTATAGCGGTAGTGAACAGCGCACTGTGTCAGGGATGCGGCGCATGTACCGTAACCTGCCCGTCCGGTGCTATGGACCTGCAGGGATTCTCGAACAGACAGATTCTGGCGGAGGTAGATGCAATATGTCGATAGAAGCAAAAGAAGAATTCAGACCGAAAATCGTGGCATTCTGCTGTAACTGGTGCAGCTATGCGGGCGCAGACCTGGCTGGAAGCAGCCGTCTCGGCTATCCGGCGGATGTGAAGATTATCCGTGTCCCGTGTTCCTGCCGCGTCAATCCGATGTTCATCCTGCGTGCCTTTGAAAAGGGTGCGGACGGTGTGATCATGTGCGGCTGCCATCCGGGCGACTGCCATTACAGTACAGGAAATTATTATGCAAGAAGACGTATGACGCTGCTGTTCTCCATGCTGGATTATATCGGCGTGGAAAACGGACGTACGCGTGTGGAATGGGTATCTGCGGCAGAGGGTGTGAAATTCTCGACAACAATGAATGAGTTTGTTGAGAAAATCCATTCTCTTGGCAAAAATGTGAGATTGGGGGATTTGAGATGCAGGAACTGATCAAACGTGCAAAAGAATTGCTGGAAGACGGAACCGTCGCACGTGTGCTCGGCTGGAAGGCCGGAGACCTGCCGTACAATCCCGAACCGGCGTACTTTGATAGTACCGAGAGCCTTGCAGATTTCGTTTACAACGGATTCTGCGGAGCAAATTTAAGCAAATATCTGATCGAGGCTTCGAAGCTGGAGGGCAAAACCCTTGTCTGTCTGAAGCCATGTGATACATACAGCTTTAACCAGCTTTTAAAAGAACACCGCATTGACCGCGACAAAGCTTATGTGATTGGCGTGGGCTGCAAAGGAAAGCTGGATATTGAGCGAATCAGAAAGATGGGAATCAAGGGAATCGAGCAGATTTCCGGAGCGGAGATGGAGGATGCGGCTGATACGCTGACCATTTCCACTATTTACGGGGAAAGGAGCTGCAAATTTGCAGATGCGATGCTGGAGCGCTGCCACGTATGCAAGGGAAAAGAGCATCAGGTGTATGATGAGCTGATCGGCGAGTCAAAAGAGACAAAGGATGCGGACCGATTTGCAGAGGTTGCGCGCATTGAAGCAATGACCCCGGAAGAAAAGTTTGCATTTTTCCAGAAAGAACTGAGCAAATGTATTCGCTGCAATGCGTGCCGCAACGTCTGTCCGGCGTGCAGCTGCCGCAAATGCGTGTTTGACAGCAACAAATTCGACAGCGCGCAGAAAGCCAATGTGGACTCTTTTGAGGAGAAAATGTTCCATATTATCCGGGCTTTCCATGTGGCGGGAAGGTGTACGGACTGCGGCGAGTGCAGCAGAGTATGCCCGCAGGGAATTCCGCTGCATCTGTTCAACCGGAAATTCATCAAGGATATTGATGAGTTTTACGGGGAATATCAGGCCGGTATGGATGTGAATGCGCAGTCACCGCTGACTGATTTTACGTTTGGCGATGTAGAACCCGGTATCGTGGGAGAAAGGGGATAATGGATGTATAAGATAGCAAAAGAAAATCTGACGGCATTATTCCGGTTGATTGCCGGGGCGCAGGAGCTGTATTTGCCGGTAAAGACGGCAGATCAGGTGAATTTCGGCGCGTGGAGCGAGGATGCCGAGGTGGATCTGGATACCTTGAAGAGTGTCAAATCCCCAAAGGATGCGTTTTTCCCGCAAAGTGAAAATCTGTATACCTGCCGGAAGGATGGAAAAAAGATTTCGATAGAACCGGAAGCATTAAAAGAACAGAATTTTGTCATTTTTGGTATGAAAGCGTGTGATGTCAGGGGCGTTGAGGTGCTGGACAAAGTATTTTTGGCAGACCCGGTTGATACGTTTTATGCTGCAAGACGCGACCATGGGACGATTGTGTCAATGGCCTGCCATGAGCCGGAGGAAAGCTGCTTCTGTAAGGTGTTCGGGATTGACTGTGCAGAGCCGGCAGCGGATGTGGCAACGTGGATGGTGGCGGATCAGCTGTACTGGAAGCCTTTGACGGAAAAGGGAGAAGCACTGACAAAGATAGTAGAGAGCGTTCTGGAAGCTGCGGATAACGCAGACGAGAAGAGCGTGGAAGAGGAGAAAGCTGCGATCCGCGGTATTGTGGAAAAGCTGCCGTATTCGAATCTCTCTTTGGGAGGATGGAACGGGGAGGTTCTGACGGAAAAATTTGATTCCGCTCTCTGGGAGGAGCTCTACAAGCCATGTCTGGCTTGCGGAACGTGCACGTTTGTCTGTCCGACGTGCCAGTGTTATGATATCAAGGATTACGATACAGGGCATGGTGTACAGCGTTACCGCTGTTGGGATTCGTGCATGTATTCTGACTTTACGATGATGGCGCACGGCAATAACCGTACCAGCCAGATGCAGCGTTTCCGTCAGAGGTTCATGCATAAGCTCGTGTATTTTCCGGCCAACAATGACGGCATGTATTCCTGCGTCGGCTGCGGCCGCTGCGTGGAGAAATGCCCGGCAGCCTTGAATATTGTGAAGGTGATCAAAGCCTTTGAGAAACAGGGAGGTGAAAAGGCATGAGTGAATGTACCTGTCATAAAAATTATACCTTAGATACCTTGATTCCACAGGTAGGAGTGATTACCGATATCCGCCAGGAGACGCCGGATGTAAAGACCTTCCGTGTCAATGCGCCGGAGGGCGGCAAGCTTTTTGAACATATGCCGGGACAGTGCGCAATGCTCTGTGCTCCCGGTGTGAGTGAAGGTATGTTTTCCATTACCTCATCTCCAACCAACAAAGAGTACCAGGAATTCAGTATTAAAAAGTGCGGTGTCCTGACCGATTATCTCCACAGCCTTCAGGTGGGAGACGAGATCACAGTCAGAGGCCCGTATGGCAACAATTTTCCGGTAGATACGGAATTAAAAGGAAAGAACCTGCTGTTTATTGCAGGCGGTATCGGTCTTGCGCCGCTTCGTTCGGTCATCAACTATGTGCTTGACAACCGGTCCGATTACGGGACAGTCGATATTCTGTACGGTTCCAGATCAGCAGACGATCTGGTTCAGC
>CAOJHI010000114.1 GCA_948436005.1 uncultured Lachnospiraceae bacterium | reverse complement strand
CTATGATACAAAAAATAAAATGAGTGGAACCGCTTTGTCAGTGAATTTTTCGCTGACAAAGCGGTTAGTGTGGTTTAGGCGTATAAATAGAAAAAATGGAGCAGAGAACTATATGATACGGGCAATGATTGTGGACGATAACCGGATGGCGAGGGAGTATTTTTCGCAGCTGGTGGACTGGGAAGAATTTGGTTATGAATTGGTATGCACGGCAATAGACGGGGAATCCGCGTTGATTCAGTTTCACAGGTACCATCCGGAGCTGGTGATCACAGATATACAGATGCCGAATATGGATGGGATTGAGCTGGCGCAGAGGATCCGTGAGCTTTCACCCAGAACCGTGATTTTGTTTCTGTCAAGTTACGAGGAATTTTCTTACGCGCGCTCTGCTGTGAAGCTTGGGGTATCCGATTATATCTTAAAGCATGAAACAAAGGCTCCCCAGATGATTGAAAAGCTTTTAACGGTAAGGCGGCTTCTGGAAAACAAAAACAGGGAGCAAAGATATGTGGCAGAAGGGTATTTTCAGAAGCTTCTTCAAAACAGCTGTCAGAACGTCAACTTTGAGGAAAAAACGGAAATACCTTTATCCTATTTTCAGGGAAAATATGATTTGACGATTATTTTCCAGGCACACATCTTTTCTGCTTTGGGAGAATGTTTAGGCAGGAAGACTGCCGCGGCAGATATGGATGAAATGAAAAAGATACTATATGAAGATACTGCTGTTTTGGCACTGGTTGAGACGATGCCATATACCTGGGCAATTATATCAGTACATAAGGAGAATCCTGTCTCAGGGAATTACCGCTGGAAAGAATTGCTGGAAAGCTGTTTTTTCGGATCCACTTTTACGCTTCTTTTGCTTTGTGAAAACGCGTCTATAGAGAACTGCATCAATGCGTATTTCAAACGGTTGCCTTTGTTTGGACAGGTGTTTTTTATTTCCAATTCCATGGTAATCCAAAACAGTTTTTTTAAACAGAAAGGGAGCAGAAACGCAGGCGTTTCAAAAGAACAGCTTGAAAAGTTTTTTTCAGCGAAAGAGCAAGGCGAATATTCACTGTCACAGATTCTGGACAGAGCTTTTTTGAAGGTAATCCATGAACAGGATTTCGCGGGTTATGAAGAACTTTTTAAAATTTGTGTGGAGATATTGGCATCCTGGGATGGAAAGGTAATTGATGATCAGAAAGGCGGCGTATTTCATGCATATGACGTATTAGAAGAAAAAAACTGGATGGATGCGGCGTCGCTTTTTTGCTGGGTAAAAGAACGGCTTTTTTATCTTTCGGATTTGCTGAAGGAAAAAAGAAAACGGAACTGGCCCGGCATTACCTATGAAATTTTATTATATATTTATGGACATTACAATGACAGCGAGCTGACGGCGGAACAGATTGCAGGAGAATTTGGCGTTGGAATTAATCAGCTGAATGTACTGGCCAAAAAGGAATTTGGCTGTACAGTGTGGAAACTTTTGATTCAGGTACGTATGGAGGTGGCAAAAAGGCTGTTGGATACAACGAATCAGAGGATTGTTGATATCAGCAGCCAAGTGGGGTACAGCAATATAGCCTATTTTTCTACGGCATTTCGAAAATATTATCAGGTTTCGCCGCAGGAATATCGAAAAAATCAAAATTAGCCGGAATAAATGCTGACAGGCTGACGGATGAAAATCAGGAGATATGGTTATGGAGGATTCAAAAAAGAGAAAATTCAGATATATCCCACACTCTATAGCAGGGAAAAATGCCTGCCTGATGTTACTGTGCGGTCTGGCAATGCTGTTTTTTGTACTATTTTTGCCTTCCCTGTTTTACAAACTGACGAAAGTGCAGCTTACGGAGCAAATGGCAAGCCGTATTCGGGAAGAGGCCGTAAGAATCGGATTTCTTCTTACGAATCACCGTCCTGCAGGAATGCTGTCTGAAAACGAAGAATATATGTCCCTGATTGAAAAATATTATGATGAAATGAAAGATCAGGATGAACTGCGCTGTGAGATTGAAAAAGAGCTGACATTTTATGAAGAAGGAAAAAAGGAGTGGGACGAAGGGACGATTGGAAATACGAACTATTATTTTCTGGTGACAGACCAGGGAGATATGTTCTGTCAGCCGGAGACCCTGGAACTGGCTGAGCATGTCATGCGTTCCGAATGGTTTTTACAGAAAGAAAATATTCCACCTTATTCTCCAGTCTTAACACTCCGTTTCAAAGGGGAGGAAAATCAGTATTTTTGCTATCGAAGAAATTTTTCTGCCGGAGAAATCACTGGTATGATCATACACGTTGCACTGTTTTCTGATTATATGGTTCAGTTGGAGAAAATGCAGTATGGGGGCGTTTCGGATTTTATATTTGTATGCGGCGAAGAGATTCTGTACCAAAATCTTACCGATTCATCCCTGGAAACTGTCAATCTGACAGAATATATGAGAGGGAACGCCCAGTATGGAGTATCTATAGAAGAGACAGAAGATGATTTTATTTTTTCGGCTCTCTGTTCACTGCGTGGAGAAGGACTGTATCTGATTGTAAAGATGTCGCGGGCAGATATTATGGATCCGTTCATAATGTTTTTCCGGATTATGCAAGTCTGCGTAATTGTCATTATTTTTCTTATGGTTATGCTGTCCTGCGGAATCGTTTTCTTTTCTTTACGGCGTCTGAGCTTGCTTGGTCAACAGATGGCTCAGGTTGGAAATGGGGCGACGAAAATCCATATTCGGGATAACCATGAGGATGAGATTGGTGATATCGTGCGGGCCACGCATATGATGCTGGGGCAGATACAGAAAAATACAGAGGAGCGTATTCAGCATGAGAAAGAAGAAAAGCGTATGCAGTATGCAATGATGATCTCAGCGATGGATCCTCATTTCATTTATAATACGCTGGATACCGTGTCTTTCCTTGCAGCCATGGGGCGGAACGATGATGTAGTGAAGATGAATGATTCACTGATTGCTACATTAAAGGACAGGCTTCAGATGAAAGCATATAAGATTTTTGACACGGTTTTGGTGGAATTGCAGGTCATTGAGAACTATATGGTGATTGAAAGGTATCTTTTCTCAGATAAAATCACCTGTGAATTTCAGGTGGAGGAATCCGTGGAACATCTTTTAATCCCCAAAAACATTCTTCAGCCGCTGGTGGAAAATTCTATTAAGCATGGTTTTATGACAAATAAAGACGACAGTGGTCTGGAAATACAGGAAGGAAAAGTTGTCATTTCCATTCACAGGAAAAAAGAGAAGCTGGAAATTATTGTTGCAGATAATGGAAACGGGATGTCGGAAGAGCTGAAAGAATATTATCTAAAAGAATCATTCCAGAAAGAGGGAAATGTAGAACATGTCGGTCTGCTGAATCTGAAAGGAAGACTTGAATATCTATATCATGAGGACTATTCTTTTGATATTGAGAGTGAGCCGGGTCAGGGGATGACGATTTGCATTATAATTCCAGCTTCAGACAGCTGAAGATTTTTTCAGGCCGCAGTTACGGTATACTGCTGTTGAATTTAATAATCGTTTTTGTTACACTGTGGCGAAAAAAGTGTGGCAAATAAAAACAGGAAACAATTCCGGAGGGCAGAGATGGAGCACAAGAAAACATATGAGAACTATCATGAGAAAAAGGCACATACATCGGTAGAGTTTCCGTATAATACATACCTTTGCACGATACCGCTTGATTTTCTGGAGGTTCCGTTTCACTGGCATGAGGAGGCGGAGCTGATTGCCATCAAAAAAGGAAAAGGTGTGGTGCTGGTCGATCTGAGCCCTTATGAGGTGGAGGCAGGAGATATTGTGTTTGTGCTGCCGGGGCAGCTGCATGCGATCCGCCAAAGAGGGGACTGTGTGATGGAATACGAAAATATTCTGTTCCGGGCTGAGCTTCTTGAGGGCTCTGGCGTTGATCTGTGCAGCACGCATTTTTTGCATCCATTATTCTCCGGACTGGTAGATTTTTCGCCTTATATCGGAGCGGGCTGCACCTATTTTGAAACAATATCCGCCTGCATTGCACAGATCGATTCTGTCTGTAGCAGGCGGCCATTCGGGTATCAGATGGCAGTGAAGGGATTTTTGTTTCAGCTGCTGTTTGAGCTGGTCACGAATCATACCATGGCCCAGGAGACCGGCAGCCTGATTGGGCACAGGAAGGCGCTGGAGAAGGTGAAACTGGTGCTTGCATACGTTCAGAGAAATTATGGGAGGGCGATAACGATTGAGGAGATTGCAGGAGTGTGCCATTACAGTAAATCACATTTTATGAAATTCTTTAAGGAAGCAATGGGCATGGGCTTTGTTCAGTATCTGAATGATTACCGGCTTGGAATCGCGAGCCAGCGCCTGCTTTCCGGGCAGGAAGGGATTTTGGAGGTGGCCGCAAGCTGCGGGTTTGAGAACCTTTCCTATTTTAACAGATTGTTTAAAAGAAAGTACGGAATAAGTCCGAGTCAGTTTCGGAACCAGTATGTAAGCAGAGAGGAAAACAGTCTATGAATTTCCAGGGAGTGCTGGCGTGGAATGTTTTGAGCCAGCTGATTAGTTTTTTCGTATTTTTGTGGCTGCTTGCCTGTTTTACCGGCAGGATTCGGAAATCCGGTTGTCTGGTACTCACGGGAGCCACATACATAGCGGCTACTTCAGCAGCAGGGGCATTTTGTTTTACGCAGGGGCTTTTTGCTTCGGAGTTTCCTGTGTTTCAGACTTTATTCTATTATTTTGATGCATTATTGCTGGCATGTGCGGTACGACTCTTTCAGGAGGACCGGTGGTCGGTCAGCTTTTATTACAGCTTTCTGATCGCCTTTCTCGGGACAGCAATTCCGGGAATGATGGTGCCGCTTCTGCTTCGCAATTATGATTTGTCAGTACCAATTGATGTTGTCGTTTATACGATTGAAAATTATCTTTTGGCACCAGTGTGGACGATTTTGGTGGGTTATCTGTTGAAGGCACTCGGCTTTTCACGCTCACTGAATTATCTGATTCGGGACAAGGGCGTAAACCGGTTCTGGGGAATCTTTCTTTTTGCGCTGCCGTGCCTGAATCAGCTGGCTCTGTATCTGGCGAAAAAACTGTCGATGTTTCACAATGCCAATCCGGTTGTGGAGCTGGCCATGGTGCTCCTGACATATGGAATGTTCAGTTATGTACTGCGGAGCGAAATGCAGGAAAGGCAGATTCAGGAACAGCAGGCGAGCCTGTATCAGCAGCGGCTGTATATGCAGAACCTGGAAAAAGTACAGGAGGAGATGCGTATCTTCCGGCATGATTACAAAAATATGCTGGCAGGCATGTATCTTCAGGCCAGGGAGGGGGATCTGCAGGCTGTGACGGATTTTATATCAAAAATGACAGCAGATTTTGACGCGCAGGTAGGCGAACAGATTCGTCAGACCTCAGGACTTGCAGCGATTGAGCTGCCGGAGCTGAAAAGTCTGCTTCTGATGAAAATTATGGAGGCACAGAACCGTGGGATTTCCTGCAGGCTTGAAGTGTCTGGGCAGGTAGGTGCAAATGAGACAGGGATGCAGCCGTCTGATCTGTGCCGGGCCCTGGGAATCCTGCTTGACAATGCCATGGAAGAGCTGCAGGAACTTTTAAAGTCAAAAGAGGGGAATAAGGCATCTGATTTGAAGTTTGACCTTTTAATTGTCAGCCAGAAGAAGATGTTTTCCATTGTGGTAAAAAACAGCTGTCGTGATACAGTGGACACTGCGCGCATCTGGCAGGAAGGGTATTCAACCAAGGGTTCAGACCGCGGGCTGGGACTGGTCAGTTACCGCAGGATTGTAGAACAATATGAAAATGCTGCTGCGATTACCTCTGTAAAGGACGGCGAATTTGTGCAGGAGCTGAGGATTGTGCCAACGTGTAAGGGCAAAAGGAATTGAAAAGTTTTGCATCTGTCCCGGTAAGGAGAAAAAGAGGAAGAGAGGAAAGTGGTATGCTGCCCGTATATTTGTGTGAAGATGATGAAAACATACGTGCCATGGAGGCACAGGCGCTGGGAAAGCAGATTCTGATACAGGGTTTTGATATGGAGCTTGCATGTGTTACGTCTCATCCGGAGGAGCTTTTGGAGGCAGTGAAACGGAACCGGAAGAGAGGAGTTTATTTTCTGGATGTGGAGCTGAAAGGGGAGTCCATGGATGGGTTTACGCTGGGCGCAGAGATCCGCAGGCTGGACCCGAGAGGGTTTTTGATCTATGTGACTGCGTTTCGTGATCTGGCGTTTGAGACGTTTCGGTATCATTTGGAAGCGCTGGACTACATTGTGAAGGAAAATCAGGCAGAAATGCTGGACGGCATAGGAAGATGCCTTCTGAGTGTGCAGGGGCGCCTGCTGGAGGAAAAGGAAGAGAGGCAGCCGTATTTTACGGTGCGGATTTTAGATACGGTTCGCCATATTCCAATTTCGGAAATCTGTTTTTTTGAGACAGGAGGACGGACGCACAGGATTATTCTCCATGCATTGACGGAGCGGGTGGATTTCATCGGAAGCCTTCAGGAGATTGAGGAGCAGCTGGGAGACCGGTTTGTCCGTGCACACCGGGCGTATCTGATTAATCCGGAACATATTCAGGAACTTGATTTAAAGCACAATGAGGTTCGAATGAAAAACGGGGAGGTCTGTCTTGTATCGCGCAGCATGAAAGGAAAGCTTCTGGCTCTGTAATTTCGCTGTCCGGGCAGTAAAAGTAACTGTTCGGGCAGTATTTTTCTGTGTGGAAATAAAATATGGTATGCTCCTGGTGTTTGAAAGGAGGCAATTATGAGCCAGAAAATTGTATTAGAACTGAACGCAGTTTCGAAACGGTATAAGACGGAACTTGCCCTGAAAGACATTTCTCTTACGCTTTGCGAAGGAGAGATTTTGGGATTTTTGGGACCGAGTGGCGCCGGAAAGACGACTGCAATCAAAATTATCACGGGACAGCTTCGGCAGACTTCCGGGGAAGCCAGAATTCTTGGGACAGATTCAGAGAATCTGGATGCGTCCATTTATGAAAGGATCGGTGTAGTGTCTGATCAAAGCGGTGTTTATGAAAAGATGACAGTACAGAGAAACCTGGAGATTTTTGCAAGCATTCTGGAGGTTCCAAAGAGCAGAGTTACGGAGGTCCTGCAGAAGACAGGGCTTTATGAACACCGGAAGAAACCAGCCGGAAAGCTTTCCAAAGGCCAGGGACAGCGCCTTGTGCTTGCACGGGCAGTACTGCACAAACCCCGGATTTTGTTTCTTGACGAGCCGACGAGCGGCCTTGACCCGGCTACAGCTGTGCAGATTCATGAAATGCTTCTTGAGCTGAAAAAAGAGGGAATGGCTATTTTTCTGACCACACATAACATGGAGGAGGCAGCATGTCTGTGCGACCGGGTAGCGCTTTTGTGCCGGGGACAGATTGCGGAGCTGGATTCTCCGGAGGCGCTTTGCATCAAATACAATACAAAGAAGCAATACAGGGTACGGCTTGAGGACAAGACGGAGGTTACGTTGACAGAAACACCTGAGGATATCAGAAAACTGTCAGAGCTTCTGAAAGAAAATAAGGTAGTCACATTACATTCCTGTGAACCGACGCTGGAGCAGGTGTTTTTGCAGGCAACTGGCTACCGCCTGAATGCAGAACAGGGGATCAGCCAGGGAAATAACCAGAAACATGCCGGGGGAACCCGAAGGAAAGGAGTGGTACGATGAAGGCAATAAAAAAGACGTGGGCAGTTGCTGCGATCAAATATGAGGCTATTGCGCACAATATGGCAGTGCTGACCGGACCGTTGATGACGATCGGACTGGTGCTTGTGATGCGTTTTATTTATCAGGACAAATCGGACGGAATCATTAGCCCGGAGGCGCTTGCCAGTCTTCTGGTACTTGGCATTTCATTGAATATGTGTATGAATGGCGTTGCGATGGTGTCCACACTTATATCAGAAGAGAAAGAGAAACATACGCTGCGCGTTTTAATGACAGCATCCGTGACCGGAGGGGAATATTTTGCCGGAACCATTCTGTTTCCGTTTCTGCTGACTGTGGGGATAAATCTGCTGTTTTTGCCGATCACAGGGTGTTCGGTGAATGGCGCCGGGTTTGCGGTTTATCTTGCCACTACGGTGATTGGTGCTGCAACAAGCTGCGTGATTGGTACGATTATTGGCATATATGCGAAAAACCAGATGAGTGCGAGTATGCTGTGCATGCCGGTTCTGTTTGTATTTATGCTGATTCCGCTTTTTGCTGGACTGATTGAGGGACTGGAAAAGATTACCGGATTTTTGTTTACCGGGGTTCTGAGCGAGGCAGCAGGTGAAATTGCACAGGGGCGCGTGTACCACCTCGGTGCATTCCAGACTGCTGTACTGCTCAGTGAACTTGTGATTGCGGTACTTTTATTCCTGCTTGCATACCGGAAAAACGGGTATGAAAAGGACTGAGTTCGTTAGTGCCAGAGCAGGAAAGCAGGAACTAAGATGACTTCTGTAAAAGCTTTGCAGCTATGCTCGGATATAGTTGCATGTCCGTATGGGGGATGAATTTTGCAGCCTGCATTTTCACAAGAAAATCCGGCATGGAACCAAACTGAATATAGTAAATTGTCTGTTGGAAGTAACGGATATCTTCCATACGGCTTTTGTGTAACAGCAGCTCTCTTGCTCCGGCGAGGGAGCTGTTTTGCAGGCAGTGGAAGGTTTCACGCGGCAGATCAGGGAAAATGCCGACCGTGATGGCGGATTCGAGATCTGCATAGGTACCGAACGCACCGGAGGTATAAAAGGCGGTCAGGTCTTTTGGCGTAAAACCGGCATTTTCCAGCAGGCAGTCAATCATGGTATAAGCGGCAGCTTTTGTATCAAGGTACTGTCTGATATCAGTCTGGGAAAAATAAAGCATCTGTCCGTTTGCAGATTCTTGCGGCAGTGCGTAGACAGCAGCATATTCTTCCGTTTCCGGCAGCCAGACAATCCGGTCAGAGGCCGGAGGATTCAGAATCCCGGAGACATCAATCCAGTCATTTAAACGCATCTGTGCGATCAGGTCAATGATACCGGAGCCGCAGATTCCGAGTGGTTTTTTATTTCCGATTGTGGTACAGCTGATGGAAGAACCGTCAATTTTTATGGTGTCAATGGCGCCAGGAATGGCGCGCATGCCATATTTGCTGATGCCGCCTTCGAGAGCAGGCCCGGCAGCGCCTGCGCCGGCGAGCAGAAAGCTGCTGTTGCCAAGCACGAGTTCGCCGTTTGTCCCAATATCAAAAAAGATGGAAAGACCGTCTTTTTTGTAGAAATCTGTTGTCAGAAGCCCGCTTGTGATATCGCCACCCAGATAATTGGCAATCGCGGGAACAAAATAAACGATGCCGGGGAAAGACAGCCCGATTTCAGTACCGGTAAAGAAACCGGGATCGCAGGTAACTGGCGCATAGGGGGAAGAAAATACCGTCCAGGGATTAAGACCCAGGAGAAAATGCACCATTGTCGTGTTTCCGGAAACAATCATCATCGGGCAGGCGGTTGCCGGGATACCTGAGGATTTTTCTATCTGCTCAAATAAGGTTGAAAAGGTATCGCAGGTTGCCCTGGTAATTTCCTGAAGGCGCGCCGGGTCGTCCTTTCCGTAGATGATACGCGTCAGGATGTCATCCCCGAATGCAATCTGTCCGTTCATAACCTTTGATTCTGCAAGAATCTGTCCGGTATTCAGGTCAATCATCTGCATCACTACCGTAGTAGAGCCAAGATCAACGGCAAGGCCGTAATGATCCTGTGTTGTGTCGCCGCCTTCAATACTGGTAATAAGGTATTCGTGCTCCTGCCAGATTGCAGTGACTGTAATGTCCCAGGAACTGCTGCGGGCAAGCGGATAAAGCATCCGCAGCGCGTGGAGCGTCATGCGCGCAGGATAGCAGCCTGCTTGTTCCAGACCGGCAAGAATGCGTTCACGGTCGCCTTCCGGGTGTTCCTCTGTCGGCGCAGTGAGCTTCAGGTGTATTTTTTGACTGAATGTGTCTGTGGTTTTCAAGGGATTGATCTCCTTTTTGGTTTTTAAATAGGTTA
>CAOJHI010000113.1 GCA_948436005.1 uncultured Lachnospiraceae bacterium | reverse complement strand
TTACTGGATATTATGGGGCTGAGGCCGGGTTCCGTAACGCTGCTTGGTATTTTAAATGATAGTGAGAAAAGGGTAAGTGCATTTATTGACCAGGACTTTATGGATTTGCCGGGCCTGATCGGGGTTCATCCAAATGATAATACGGCAACGGTCTGGTTAAAAACAGAAGATCTGATTGGTCTTTTAAAAGAGCACGGAAATATGGTTTCAGCTATACCGATTCATACGGAAAAATGAAAACAATACAAACGCCCTGGTCAAGACGGTTAATCTGCATCTGTACTTTATCCTGGAAATAGTATTTCATGCTGTAAATTACCCCGTATAACCCGGTTTTCTTAGGAAAAACAGGATCACAGGATGCAAACTGTTCTAAAATAGCCCGGGCATATTCCGGGGATAATCCGACTCCATTGTCAGCAACAGAAAGGGAAATGAGGCCCTCGCGCCGTTCGATTTTGAGCTGAATGGTTCCTCCGGAAGAATAAGAAGACACACCGTGTATAAGTGAATTTTCGACCAGGGGCTGCAAAACAATGGCGGGAAGCATTGCCCCGTCACAGGCAGTGTCATAAATAACGGAAAAACTGATACGATCTCCAAAGCGCTGCTGCTGAATGGAAATGTAATGCCGGATATGTGCGACTTCATCCTGCAAAGGAACAATTTTCCCGACAAGCTTCAGAGAGGAACGGAGAAACTGGGCAATATTTAACGCATAATCGTAGGTTTTGGGCGCTTGCTCAAGGAGGGCCAGCCCGGAAAGCATACTGAGACAGTTGAAAAGAAAATGGGGATTGATCAGGGACTGGAACTGGCTCATTTCAGCCTGTGACAGCCTCATTTTTATTTGCATATTCTGCATTTCCAGGGTATGCAGTTTTTCTGCGAGAACGATTTTTTCTTTTAATTCTTCCATCTGCTGATGAATCGTATCAGACATACTGAGAAACGCATCAGAGAGCTGCCTGATTTCCAGGGCGGTATCAGCATCAGGAGGGAGCGTGTTTTGGAACGTGACGGTTTCTCCTGCTGAAATGCGGTTTGCCTGATGGGTAAGAGAAAACAGCGGCAAAACAATGCGTTTTACCATGCGGCGGCCATCGAGGAGGGATATGCTTCCGGTCAGGAGAAGAAAAAGGAAGGCGACAGGAACCTGTATCAGCCATCGTGCCTGGATGCTCTTGGCTTTCTGGATGCTGATCTTTTTCTGGAAAGCGGCGGTGGTTTTATACTGCAGAAGCAGCTCCTGATATAACTGCTGTACTTTTTCGAATGCGCCGAGAGCTTCCAGGGGCGCCTCAGTAGAGAGCAAACGGGTCAGCTCAAGAACCTGCCGGAGATAAATGTCTGTCAATAATCGGGTATCAATAAACTGGGCGTGTGGAAAATATTCCGGAAGGACATCGGCTGTGTCTTCAAGCTGCGTGATGAGGCTGCGTATATCCTCTTCGGAATAAGTGGTTCCGTTAAAATAGGAATTTAGCCTGTCCTGAAGCGAAATCAGTGTTGTTTCATACGAAAAAAAGGTTTGCTGCTGATCAAAAAGCCGGTAAAAATTTGAAAATGCTATTTTACTGGTGATCAGAAACATGAGACTGATCACGAGAGTAGAAATCAAGTTGTGGCTGATCACCTGTGTTATTTTTTTGTAAAGAGAGGCTGATTTCATGGCTTGCTCCTGCTTTCTCACGGAATTGTGTAATGGATTGCCCAGTGATTCGTTTAAAGGTTTCCAGAAAATATTTTTTGCTGTAGTAACCGCACTGCCGCGCAATTTCATCGAGGTCGTATTCATCTTGTTCGAGCAGATACAGCGCGTGCGAAATGCGCAGGTTGTTTAAATATGTGATAAAGTTTTCTCCGGTCTGTTGTTTGAAAAGATTACTGAAATAAGGGGCTGATAATCCGAGCTCCTCAGCCACAGAGGTAAGTGTCAGATCCTGGCTGAAATTTTGACGGATGAAGGACACCGCAGTTTCGATATAGGGACGGGAGCCGGTCTCCTGCGCAGAACCGGCGGGGTGTGTCTGATAATATTCAGCCATCCATTTGCCAAGCTGTGTCAGAGGATCTTCACAGAAAAAGAAAGCAAGCGGACGGTCGGGAGGAATCGTACAGTCAAAGCGGAATAGGGCGTCCAGAAAGAGCGCGGCGCCCTGCCAGTAAGTGGAGGGCTTTGCGAGATATTTTTTCAGGATTGTATTGAGCGGGCCCAATTGCCGTTCGCGGAGCCGTTGGAGTATTTTCTGGCGGAGCAGGATCCTTTTGTGGGAACCACCGATACGGTTCATGGAAAGAGCGGGCAGGGCGACAGGTACAGATTGCGTACGTAGCTTTTTCAGTAATTCCGGCCATACTTCTGTTAACGCTTCATACGTAGTATAAAAGCCGCTTGCGGTAATTTTTCCATGGCCCAGCGAAGTGAGAATCGGACGCGACAAGGTCTGCAGAAGGAGTGCGGCAGTGTCAGCTTCCAGGGGATGCAGTGTCTGCAGGAAAAGAAGGCCGCAGTCCTCTACAGGGGAGAATAAAATAGAAAAATACGGTTGAAAAGACTCGGCACAAAGTCTGTAGAAAAGGTCAAAATCAGGTTCTCTTTCAGGAAGCCAGCAGAAAATACCGAGCTGAAGCAGGCCGTTATCCGGCCAGCCGCAGGCAGTGCTCAGAACTGCTCTCGGCGCGTTCCCGCAGAGGATATCCTGTACCAGGTATTCTTTTGCATAGGAGCGCACGGATTCAATGCCGGAGATGAGGCTGTGCAGGCGTTCCTTTTGCTGCATATCTTCTTTTAACTTGGTAAGGCACTGGTCAATGTCGGCTTTCAACTCGGAAACATCAACAGGCTTTAAAAGATAGTGGAGGACTCCCATTTCCAACGCCTGCCGGACATACGCGGACTTATCATAGGCAGTTGTGATTAATATTTTGGCGCCGGATTCTGCCGGGTTAATGCTGCGTATCAGCTCCAGGCCGGAGATACCGGGAATATTGATATCAACAATCAGTAACTCAGGCCGGTATGTTTCATATAGTGACAAGGCCGTATGGCCGTCGGAAGCTTCCAGAATCTGAAACAAATCTTTATAACTTGTCTGAATGGCATATTTCAGGGCAAGAAGTTCTACCATTTCGTCTTCCACCAGTAAAATAGTATACATACTGCGTCTCCTGTTCAGGGGGTAAGATTGATATAATTCGATACGTTTTCTGAGGTCACTAAAGTGACGTCAATGTAATACTCCGCAAATACGGAGGCTCCGGAGAGGAGCTGCTGCATAATTTCAGCAGATTTTTGCCCAAGCTGACGGGTATCCTGGATAAATAATGCCTGGATCACGCCATCCTGGACATATTGCAGCGCCTCCGGGCTTTCAGCAAAGCCGATTACATGGATCTGGTCAGACAGACCGGAGGCAGCGACTGTGAAGGCTGCCTTTAAAGTGAAGCCGGGAGAGAAGCCGATCAGAAACAGGGGAAGCTCATAGCTCTGAAGGGCGTTTTTTATATCCGGAATACCGGGAGAGGCATCAGAGGTCGTAATCAGGTCATGGAGGAGAGGCGTCAGATGATTTTGCTCCATGACAGAATGAAACCCTCTGATACGTTCCTGAGTGGTGCTGGGATAGGGCGGAAAAACGTTGTGAACCTGAATTATGGGCTGCTGCTTTGTGAGCTGTTGGCACACGTACTGTGCAGCGGCAGCGCCTGCGGCCTGGTTATCGATTCCGACGAAAACGTCGTAATAGGCGGCAGGAATCTGTGTATCCAGCAGGACGATTTTGCAGCCCTGCTGTTTCAGCCGTGCGAGCTGTTCAAAAATAGAATCGGAAAGCGTACCTTTGGGGCATAAAAGGATTCCGTCCGGTTTGGTCTCCTCTGCAAGATCCAGAATCCATCCTGCATCTTTTATGTCGGAGAATTCATATTCAGAAAGCATAAAAGAAGAATTTTCTGCTTCGTCCCGTATGGAGGCCCAGATATTTTCCCAGAATACATTGTGCTCAACAGGAAGAATCGCCATGACACGAAATTCTTTTTCTATAGTTTCAGATAAGTGATCCGGAGCAGGCCGGAAAATAAGAATCCCCAGACTGATGATAAAAAAGAATAAGCTCAAATCATAAAATAAACGTTGTTTCATAAAGTATAAGTCCTATACTGAAAATATAGTGATAGAGTAATTATAGTATTGGAAGATGGAAAAATCAAACTGGCTTCAGGGAAAGGGAAACGGAATTTTTAAGAAACCAGACGCAGCGTCCCCAAAACAGCAGGATTTTTTGGAGGTATGAAACAGAAAAAATAAAAAGTCAGGTCAGTGACCGGATTGACGGAAACGGGAAATGTAAATAAAATGGCGGCAAATAAACCAAAAAGGAGGAAACAAAATGAAAAAGATAGTTATGGCAGGTATCCTGTCCGGTGCGCTGGCAGTTTCAGCAGGTATCGGAGTAATGGCAGCAGAAAACCAGGAGCCGCACCTGGTGGAGGCATGTATGGTAACAGAAGTGCTGGACTGGGGCGAGACGGTGACGGCGCTTCGGCTGGAATATTCCGATGAAATCTGGTGCGGGGCAATTGAAAACTCGAATGAACATCCGGGAAAGCTGACGTACACACTAGTGAATGACCGGGATATCACAAATCTGTATGTGAACAATTCCGGGAAAAAGGATGATATAGAACTGTCCGGAAAATATGTATTTTTGAACCTGGGAACTGAAAATGAAGACCATATGACATACCGGGATCAGATTGTTTTTAACACAGCAGCGAAAATACGTCCGGCGTTATCACATTTTTATCTGTTTCAGCAGGAGCCGATCGAGACAGTAGAGGGAGAAGTGATTCCGGTTTCCGGCCGGATTGACATCGGGAATGAGATTCGCGAGGGAATTGATGATTTTGAAACCTTTACGTTTACGAATGAAGAAAACGGTTCTTTCCTGAACTATCATCTCTATATACCGGAGGGATATGAGGCGAAAGAGGATTCACCGGAAGCGCTTCCCCTGGTTGTGCATTTCCCATCCGGGGATTACAGTTATGAAGACGGCGGAGCATATCTTGGCGCGTTGTTCAGCCATCCGGACGCCCTGTACTGGACAACAGAGGAGGCTCAGAAGGAAAATCCGGCTTTTGTTGTGACGGTAGGAGGACCGAAGGATCCGAACTGGGGGAATCCGTTTGACACAGGGGAAGTAAGTGTTATGCAGCAGAATTATATGGAGATTGTAAGGCAGTTAACAGAAACATATAACATAGATACCTCCAGAATCTATGCGATTTCTCTTGCCGGCGGCACAAGCAGCATGTATTACAGTATTCTTGAAAATCCGGATCTGTTTGCCGGACAGATTACGACGGCATTTGAACCGTACCATGTATTTAAGAATGAAGAACTGGGGCAGGAGAAGTTTGGAGAAATCCTCGATGCAATGCCGTCCTGGCTGTTTGCCGGTTTCACTGATGGTTCCGGTGCGGGAAGCCTGGGAGAGGACGACACGAGAATGAAAGGGGAACGTCTCCGTGATATAGGCCTTGCAATGAAAGAAAAGGGATATCAGATTGATGTTGGCTATGGAGAAGCAGGTGAGCTGATGTGGAATGGACTGCTGCGCGGCGAAAAAGCAGAAGAGCAGGCAAATGTGCAGCTGTCACGCGCAGCAGAAAGCGGCTGCGAAAGTTTGATTACGCTTTATATTCCGGGTACGATCCTGCAGACAATGCATTGGTCCTGGAATGCAACATATTCGAATGGAGCAGTGAGAAACTGGCTGTTTTCACAGGTAAATGAAAATCCGGCGCTTTAACAGAATTTCATTTAAAAACAGTCAGAAGATTGACTGACGGAAATTGTTGACAGTAAAACCGGTTGTCTTTTTAAAAACACGGTAAAAGTAAGAAATATTCGGATAGCCGATTTCAAAACAGATTTCCTTTACAGACTTTTTGTTTTCTTTTATCAGCTCAATTGCCCGGTTTATCCTGACACTGGTTAAAATTTCCGTAAAGGTAGCGCTGCGGTATTTCATGAGAAGGCGGCTTAAATGGGCGGGCGTAATGGAGAGCAGCTGTGCTGCGTCGCAAAGGGAAATTTCCTTCTGGTAAAATTCGTGGATAAAAGAAATGGTCTTTTCCACATGGATATTGTAACTCTGTGTCTGGCAGCAGGAAAGAAGCTGAACTTGGAGCCATTTGAGAAGCTCCGCTTTGGTCTGTATTTCTGAAAAATTCTGATACAGGAACCATCCAGATGTAGCCTGTGGGTTTGCTTTTGCAGAAGACAGCGTAATCTGGCGGCGCAGTTCCAGCATGAAAGACAGTGCATCCATTTTCAGCTGATGGATGAAAAATTCCGCATTATATTTTTCCTCTAGGCCAGCGCAGAGGCGCTCAAATTCATCTGAAACAGCAGTGATGCAGGCCTGTACTTCGCCGCGTGCAAGCAGGCCTGCAGCCTTTGCAGCAGTTTCCTTCCAGGAAAAGGGGGGCTCTGCTTTTTCCTGGTACCGGAAAAAGCGGATATCTGCGTTCTTTTGTTGCATGACAGCGCTTCGTGCTTCGTGTAGTCCGGCTGTCATCTGTTCCTCTGAGACTTTCAGACGGCTCACACCAACGCAGATATGAGTGATATCTGCAAACCATTTCTGAATTTCCGTGCGGATCATTTCTAATAAATTGCGGATGGAATGCTCGGATTCTTCCTCTTTCGTTGATACGAAAAAAGTATAAAAATATCCGTGGGATTTCACACCCACGCAGGTCCGGTATTGGCGCAGATACGATAGAATGCGGTCGCCGACGGCATCGAGATCAAGCAGCTGCGGATTGCAGGCGGTTTCAAATTCCCACATAAGAAAATATCCTCCCTGTCTGATGGACGGACAGTATTCGGACAATAATTGCCAGGAACGCCTGTCGGGTTCTTCTGCAAGAAGGGAGAGCAGCCATTTTTCACCTGCCATATAAAAGAGGCTCCGGGAGGTCTTTTTCTCGTTTTGCAGTTTGGCATGCAGTTCTTTGGTGGCGTCAAGCTTCTGAACGGCTTTTTTAATCGCTTCGATCAGGGCGTCGCTTCCGCATGGCTTCAGGAGGTAATCAACAGCTTCCAGTTTCAGGGCCTTTTGCATATATTCATAATCACTGTAGGCGGAACTGACGATAAGAGCGAAATTCAGATTCTGCATTTTCAGCAGTTCTACCGATTCCAGGCCGTTCAGGCCAGGCATTTGAATATCGACAATTGCAATGTCGGGCCTGTGCTGCTGGATGCTTTTGACCAGGCTTACGCCGTCACAGACGCTTGGAAGCAGTTCAATATCGAGCCCCATATTCTGTATTTTGTGTTCCAGTGCATGGCAGACAAACGGCTCGTCGTCTGCAATAATTAACTTATACATGTGTGTTCCTCCGGTATTTGTGGCAGAGAGATAGTAACTTTGGTTCCTGTACCCGGACGGCTCTCAAGTTGAATCTGGGCCTTGTGATCTGTATAAAAATTCAGCCGGAGCCAGACATTCCCAAGGCCGATTTTCATACTCTGGCTGTCTGCGTGTTCCATGTCATAACGCACTTCGGACAGCTTTTTCTCATCCATGCCGCAACCGTTGTCGGAGACAGTCAGATAAACGGTACCGTTCTCCGGTGAACAGGAGGCTTTAATCGAAATCCGGGCATTCTCGGTTGTCTGGCCGATGCCATGGATGATTGCGTTTTCAACAAGAGGCTGCAGGATAAAAGACGGAATCTTTACAGAACCGACCGTCTCATCATATTCTATCTGAAAAGAAATACGCTCGCCAAAACGCTGCTCCTGAATGAAAATATAATTCTTCAGCTCCCGCATTTCCTGGTCAAGTGTAATGATTTTCCCTGAAAAATCGAGGCTGAAGCGGAACATTTTGGCAGCGCTGACCAGCAGGTTCTCCGTCATTCTGGCATTTTCCAGGTAGGCGCATTCGGAAATCATATTCAGAGTATTAAATAGAAAATGTGGATTGATCTGCAGCTGTAATTCTTTGTAACGGCTTTCAGAAAGAAGCTGTCGGATACGGATATTCTCCTCCATTGTTTGCAGCTGTTCTTTCATCTTGGAAACCATTTCGTTAAAGACCTCTGACAGCGTCCGTATTTCCAGATCTGTGTTGGGCGGTACCGTGACAGGCTGCGTCTGCCGCAGATCACCGTTTCGGATTTGTCTGGCCTGACAGGTCAGGGTATAGATCGGGCGGTACGTATCCTGGGTGAGTCTGTGAATCTGCTGCATAACAATAAAACAGATGGCAAAAAAGACAAGGAAGAATGCAGCGAGGAAACAGCGGCTTTTGGTCTGCATATTTCGGTAAGTCTGGGCAATGCAGGTGATAATGCGGTAATTGCAGTCCTTGTATTCGCTGTTGATTGTCGCATAAATATGCTCTATGGTTTCATTTTTCTGTGTTAATTCACGGAGCGTATCAATGCTGCCGGATTCCTGGCTTTCCTGTAAAACGGCGTGCAGCTCTTCCATCTGTATAGCCAGATAAGCGGTCATTTCCGAGAGGTCGTCTGTTTCCTGCCGGATCAGCCGCGAGGAATTGGATGCTGTGATATGTTTGAGAGACTGATTCGCAGCAGTTTTGTAGTCCGATGCATTTTTATAGTATTGTTCGTCCCCATAATGGCTGTACAGGCGAAGATTGTCATACACTTGGTCAAGAGAGTCATAGTACTCATGGATAGAGGTCATCTGCTGAATGATAGTTTGATATTTCCGATTGTATCCCGCGTTAAAAATCAGGTTAAACAGGCACAGGAGAATCGAAAGGCTGACGAGCAGAAGAAAAAATTCTGTCAGGCTTTTTTTCATGGTCCGGTCTGATTTGGTCTGGTTTGTCATTTCAATCCTCCTGCCGGGTCTGGCAAAATGTTGTATATTCTTCAAGGTTATCGCGTGTCAGGCAGAAAACGTCCGTGGTCTGCGTTGGGGAAGGTTCATCCTCAAAGGAAGTTCCCATATCGTAATCGTGGAGGAACTGAACAGAACGGTACCCCATGTCATAAATGTCCTGGACGATGGTGGCAGTACAGAGACCGTTCAAAAGCAGTTCCCGTGTCGTATCATCATAGTCAAAGCCGATCACTGTTTTGATCTGATTCGCACCGCTGTTTTTCAGAAACGTACCGGCTACGGCAGTGGAAGCGGCTTCCTCGCAGAAAAAGGTATTGATGGATGGATATTGCGAAACTGCGGTTTCCATCTGCTCTGCGATTTTGATTTTGTTACCTTCTCCCTCAAAGATTTCCACAATCTCAGAATTTTCATATCCCTGTATGACATTCTTAAAACCGTTGAGGCGTTCCTGCTGATTTGCATATTTTAATTTTGAGGTAAAGACGGCGATTCTGGCATTGCCGTCTGTTTCTTCGATTACTTTTTCGGCGGCCAGAGCCCCGGCTTTATAATTGTCCGTTCCAATGTAACAGTCGCGTCCGCTTTCAGGAGAGTCTGTGTCAATCAACACGACCGGTACGCCGCGGGTTTTCAGTTCCCGGATTTTTTCATTTAATTTGACGGAATAAGGCTCTCCGATGGTAATAATGCCATCCGTATGGAGGTAGGAGGTCTCGTCGAGCAGGCGCAGCTGTTCCTCAAGATCAAAACGGGGAAACGTTTCATATTTTACGTAGACGCCGAGATCGCTGGCGGCCTGTTCCATTCCGTCTTTGATCTTTTCCCAGAAAAAAGGGCCGGAGTTCATAATGCAGATCAATTGTTTTTCATTTGGGTCATAGGTTTCCTGCGGTTCATAAAATAAGAAGATGAGAAAGCTTCCCATAACCAGCAGGATGCCGCATAAAATTTTTAACAGCCGTTTCATCATGACGCAGAATTTCCTTTCCGAATCAAACGTTGGGTCAAAAAAGTGCAGGAATATCAAATAAGTGTAGCTGTAAAAGCAGAAAAAAACACAAAGAAGCAAATCGGGAAAATTGAATTTCTATATAGGCAAATTATACTGATATTGTACAACAAAA
The DNA here is from genome assembly GCA_948436005.1 of uncultured Lachnospiraceae bacterium. GTDB lineage: Bacteria > Bacillota > Clostridia > Lachnospirales > Lachnospiraceae > Choladousia. Next base: position 71 of record CAOJHI010000113.1, on the reverse strand, counting down.
TACGCGATGCCTGCAAATGGAAATGCAGGACGCTCAAACAGGAGGATATCAGTATGAAGAAAAAACTGGCA
>CAOJHI010000112.1 GCA_948436005.1 uncultured Lachnospiraceae bacterium | reverse complement strand
AGTGATCAGCAGGTTTTTCAGAAAGATTATATTCCCCTACAACAGCAGGCATCAGCTCGTCAATCAAAAATTTGGCATAAAGATCGTCAACAGAATCATATTCAATGCTCCGGTTGTTCGTACCAAAGCTGGCTCCATAGATAGGTAATCCAGGACCGCAGTCACCGGCATTGATAAACAATGCAATCGTAACAGGCATTTCTCCTTCAGCAATCATGTTGTCCAGCACAGTGGTTGCACTTGCGCAAGCCTCTATCATTCCGCCATCCTGGAATACCATAAAATTAGCCGGAGTATTTTCATCATACTGCGCAGGAACATACAGACTATAAGAATAATTTACACCCGGATAAATTTTCTGACTGGTAAATGTACCTGTTGTAACAGTCCCCTCCGGAACACCATCTTTTTTCACTGTTTCAGCAGCTGCCGGATACAGTTCCAGATTTTCTTCCGCGCGGGCATAAGACGGTCCGTCTTTCTCAGACATTCCCACTGGAGGATTGGACTCAAACAGGCGATACGTGCTTTCTGGAACGGAAACTTCCATATAATCTGCATTTTCATTATCAAAAGCACTTAATGCATGGGCAGCCTGTACAGCCGTAACAGCAAGCAGTTTTTCCTCCCTGTCCTTTACTTCCAGAATACCATCAAAGGTGAGCAGCAGCATTTGTTCTGCTTCATCCCAACGGGTCTTGAATCCCAGGAAATTTACATTTTCTTCTGTCAGATAATACGATCCATTAATCTCCTGCATTGTATCCTGTTCCATCTTTTTCTCGTCGCCGTCAATCGCAACAATCAGAGTCCCATCATCCATAAGCACACTTACTGTTTTCCCAGCATCATTATAAGCATTAATAAGCGCTTGTACCGGAATTAAAACCCTGTCATTTGAATTTTCCTGCAAAACAGGTGCTATTTCATAATTCATGTCGTCAATCCGGGTAACCTGCGTATTGATGGCATAATAAGGATTATTTACCTGCAAAGCCAAAATTGTTTTATCGTTTGCCTCAAAACCTGCGTTAACAGTTCCTGACATTCCACCGGCAAGTGTCGCGAACAAAACTGCGCCAGCCAGAGTATTTATACGTCTTCTTTTCATAATCAATTCCTTTCTTGTAGTGTACTTTTCTAACATTCCATGTTCCAAATTTATTCTTCAACAATCCCAAGAAGTTCTGAAAATTTTTCCATCTGCCAGTTTCCTTCACCCAGTTCTGCTGCCGCACCAACTGCCGCGCAGCGCATCCCTGCTGCCCTGGCTGCCTGTGTTCCGGCCTCGGCATCCTCTACTACGATACATTCTTCCGGGTTTACACCAAGGGCCTCCGCTGCTTTCAGGAACACCTCCGGATCCGGCTTGGAACGTATAATACAGGTGCCATCTGTCACTGCATCAAAAAATCCATCCAAGCCAATCTTTTCCAGAATTAATCCAGCATTTTTACTTGAAGATCCTATTGCGATCCGATAATTCCGCGCTCTCAGCTCCAGCAGCGTCTCTTTCACTTCATTTGAAAGATCTGCAGGAGACATCTGGTTTAACAGTTCTCTGTAATATTCATTTTTGCATTTCGCCAGAGCCTCTTTCTGCGCACTTGTAAATAATTTTCCTGATTTGCTCTGCTTTAATATAATTTCTAGGCTTTCCATCCGGCTGACGCCGCGCAGTTGATCATTTACCCGCTCATCAAACGGAATCTCCAGCTCATCTGCAATCCTCCTCCAGGCCTGATAATGATATTGGTCGGTCGAACAAATCACTCCGTCTAAATCAAAAATTACTGCCCGTATCATAAATAAAGTTTCTCCTTTTTATCTGTTTTACAATTTTCAGCCATATTCAGCACACTTTACTGCCATAAAATTTCAGATACGAATACAGTAAATGATTTTCTCCACAATGCCCAGTCATGTCCGCCATCAATAATATCAAAACGGTGCTCTACCTGAGCCTCTTCCAGATTACTATGAACAGCCTTCGCATCCGGCAATGCTAAAATATCAACAGATCCAACATTCAAATATATTCCTGCCTGTTTCATAGCTTCGGCATCCTTTATCTGAACATCACCTAATGTAGAACAATTTAAGTAGTAATATCCGAATTTTTCCGTCCACTCATGTGCAAATCCCACTGTCAGCATTCTTCCGCCGGATGGTCTTGATAAACCGCCGAAGGCTCTGTCTTCAGCATTCTTTGAAACACTGTAATGTTCTTCAATGTATGGAATAATATTTTCCTCCATATTTTTCTTACAGATCTCATAATCAAACTCAAAATATGTATGATCCATTGTCACAACAACAGCTTCTTCAGCCTTTCCTTCAGCAATGAGATTATCCATAATATTCGGAACAGCTCCAATTGTCATCCATTCCGCCTCATTACCGCCACCGCCATGGGAAAGATAGATCGTCTTATATGTTTTTTCCGGATCATACTGATAAGGCAAGTACACACCCAGAGGCTGCTCTGTTCCATCTGTCGCAGTATAAGTCACATATTCAACCGTTCCTTTTTGCTCTGAATTTGCATATATAAATTCCTGTCCTTCTGCACAGTGCTCTTTATCTCCTACCACAACCAGGCTGTGATTTGACGTATGCGCTCCGTTTCCCACAGCTTTATTTGCCGGATCCTCAATCGTTTCCTGTGATCCATCCGCATAAGTCACTGTGTAGTCATAATAATATAAGTTTCCCGGCAAAGGGATTTCCACTGAAAACAGCTCATCGCTTTCATCCCCAATGACGTCCAGATTATATTCTATTGGACTGTTTGTATGGTTAAACATTCCATTTTTATATTCATAAGCAGAATATATTTTCATATTTGACAAATCACCATTTTTTATGGCTTCATCATTTTTATCAGCAAATTGAAAATTTCCGGTAAGGACAACTTTTCTGGCCACTTTCTCATCATTCGTATCCTTGTAGACAAAACGAACTGTATAATCCCCATCATATTTGGATTCTTTGTTTTCTGTAACCGAAACGCCCGGTGAATAGACCTCTTCCGCAAATGCAGAAATAAAATTAGTCTGCGCACATATAGAAGCAGATATCGCTAAACCGAAAAATAATTTTTTCTTCATCCCATTTATCCTCTTATAATGAAAAATCGGAGATGCCTTTTCGGGCAATGGCATAGATGGCATAAATACCACCAAGTGAAGCTCCATTGACCAAAAACGGCATCCCCGATCGTTTTCAAGCAACTATCCTGCAAGTTTCAACAAATTACACACTCACACGTTATTTATTTTACTTCTGAGCAATCAGCTCCATGAATTCCTGATCGTGATAGTTACGTACTTCACTGTCACGGTCAAAGACCATAGTCTCACCGTTTTCGCAGGTAAATGCCGGCCACTCCAGACCTTCCTGGCTCGGATTGCCTGTGTATGCAAAGTTCACCAGTGCGTTTGCCATTGTCTTGGATACTGTCTCTGCTGCTTCCTCATCGCCTGCAATCCAGGTATGCATTACGTCTGTGTTGCGGAAGAACCAACCGATACATCCACCTGTATGCCACGGTGTTACACCGCCGAACATCGGCATAATATAGGAAGCAACATATTCATATGCTTTTCCGCCTGCCTCAGCAAAGGAATAAGCGACATTATTGCTGCGGTTCTGGATATAAAGACCATCAAACAGATCATGATCCGGATAAGCCTTCTGGAAAGCTTCCATAACAGCTTCTGCCTTGTCACCATATTTTGCTTCGTATGCTGCTTTGATGTCTTCCTCTGTGTAGTTATCACGCAGAGATGCACTGTACTGCTCTTCTGACACGATTCCGTCTTCCATATAAGCATGTGCTGTCAGGAAGCTGGCATTGCCTGAGAACTCTCCAAATACACTACCTACCATTAACGGAATATCCTTTGAATAGGAAATGTTTTCCATCACAAATTCTCCGTCATACTCTACTCCTGCTTTCACGCCTGCTGCGGAAGCGGCATTTGCCAGATCCTCATAATCCATGTTCTTCAGATAATCCATGATTTCTTCATTGCTCTTATCTGCCAGACCCAGCTCTTCTACAAGCTTTGCTGTAGATGCTACTGCATCTTCTTTTGTGTTTCTAGTGAAATCATAGGAACCAGAAGACTGTGCAACTACTTTGTGGAACAGACCTTTTGCGGACGGCATAGCCATCAGCTGGCAAACCTTTGTTGAACCGCCTGACTGACCTTCAATCGTTACATTGTTCGGGTCACCGCCAAAGGTTGCAATATTTTCCTGTACCCACTCCAGAGCCTTTACAAGGTCAGCATGGCCTACATTACCTGAGTATTTGTACTCATCACCATATGCAGATACGTCCATGTATCCAAGATAATTCAGACGATGATTTACACTTACAAATACTACATCGCCATAGTCAGTCAGATTCTTTCCATCATACAACTTCAGCTCTCCTGAAGAACCGTTAGCATATCCGCCGCCATGGATCCAGAAAATAACAGGCTTCGGTGTTTCCGGATTCATATCCTTTGTCCATACATTTACTGTCAGGAAATCATCCTCTGTAAAATCACAGTAATATCCATTGGTCAGAGAAAGGTATTCGTTCTGATTAATTCCCTGATAAATCTGCTGCTGCGGGCATACACTGCTGTAAACGAGACAGTTGCGGATGCCATCCCAGTCTTCTGCATCTTCCGGCATTTCAAAACGCTCTGCATGAGCATAAGGAATTCCCTTGAAAATATTGATGCCGTCTTCATTGTATCCAAGAATTTTTCCGTTCTCAACTTCTGCAATAACACCCTGCGTACTTCCTTCTACCGGCGCTGCCATAGCTGGCATGCTGCTAAATAAAACGCTTACTGCTAATGCACATTTCAACCCTTTCATAACTTTACCTTTCATTGTGTAATCCTCCTTATTATTTATGCTAAAATACAGCTATTCTGCAGCACGGCTGTATTAAAAGCCTTTCTCGTTTCGGACAGTACTCTCAAAAAGACACGTGTCCTATCTTTTGCAAAAAAAATTATAAATGTGTATCCCATCTTCCGCAAAACGCATCTACCGGAGAAATCCCCTTAAACTCGCTTCTTCCCATCAGCTTATCCAGCAGCGCCTCCAGCACTTCATCCTGGGAACTGTATGTATTGATAAAAGTCCGGATTCTCGGAACATCCAGCAAATGGTACGGGTTCTCAACCGAGATAAAAATCGTTGGAATTGATTGAATATAATGTGGACAATTTGCTCCCATCGGCATCTGCCATTCAATACGCACGGTGGTCTGATTGCTTTTCGTAACCAGATTTGCCACATATACAATCAAATCATATTTACTCAGGAATTCTTCTGTCGGGGATACCTGTCCCTCATACTGATTTTCCGGTTCAAACACTGTACATGTAAAACCTTCTTTTTCAAACAGTTCTTTAATATGAGCACATACACCTGTTTTTGCAGAATATTCAATTCCTGCCTGTGCCTCAATCGGATAAAACAGCAGCCTCGGATATTTTTTTGGATCAAGCGGCAGTACATTTTGTTCTTCTTTTACCAATGTCACCGACTGATCTGCGATTTCTTTCGCCCATTCATGGTGCTGCTCACATCCCACAAATTTGCGTGCCTTTTCCAATGTCGGCAATTCCCTTGTATGATACAGCTTCAGTGATGCCTTCAAGGCCAGGATTCTCACCAGCGCGTCCTGAAGCCGCTCTGGCAGCAGATATCCGCTCTTTGCCGCATCCAGCATATATCCATAATCCTCTTTCATGTTCTTGGTAAACAAAAACATATCTGCCCCTGCATTGATCGCCATAGGCACTGCAAGCTTTCTCGGTACCGGAACAGTAAAACCTGCCATAGTCGTAGCATCTGTACAAATCAGTCCATTGAAGCCCAGATGTCCGCGAAGCAGACCCTGCATCAATTCCTGAGAAAGAGACGCCGGAAGTATGTTTTTATCCTGTATCTCAGGACAAAGCTTTTTACTCCATGCAGGCTGAAGAATATGTCCCACCATCACAGTCTTAGCTCCTGCTTCAATACAGGATCTGTAAACCTCGCCATAGGTACGGTCCCATTCCTCGCAGCTCAGATCATTTACCGTGGGGGTCAGGTGCTGGTCACGCTCATCCCGTCCATCTCCCGGAAAATGCTTGATGCTTGCCGCAAGCCCCATTTCCTGAAGCTTCTTTACATAAGCAGTTCCCATCCTTTTCACCCGCTGCGGATCACTGCCATAAGTTCTTGTATTTGTGATCGGATTGTGGTAATTAAAATCAATATCGATAATCGGGGCGAAAGCCCAGTTAACCCCCACGGCAGCCCCTTCGCTGGCACATACAGCCGCCAGTTTTTCGGCGTTTTTCTCATCATCCGTAGCTGCTATTTCCATAGGAGATCCCAGCAGGGTACCATCCGTCGAAACTCCGTTTCCTCCCTTTTCCAGATTTGCCGCAATCAGCATGGGAATCTTGGAATAACGGTTCACCAGCTCTGTGCAGTTCACTGCCTGCTCCGTTGAAATCGCACGGTACATAATCCCGCCCGGCTTCATAATACCAAAGGACTCATCCAGCTCCTCTTTCGTTCCAAACATTGAAACCAAGGTAAAAAGCTGTCCAACTTTCTCTTCCAGCGTCATCTCACTGATTGTCTGGTAGATCCACTGGATATCCTCATCATTTAAATAAAATGGTTTTGCTTTCAGATCCAGATCCGAAATCATTGCGCTCCTCTCCTTTTATTAATAAGTTTTTCAGACTGTACGTCAATTAAAATTGCAAAGATAATAATGCATCCTTTTGCCACCCACTGCCAGAAAGAGCTGACATTCAGCAAATTCAGCAGATTATTCATAACACCAATAACCAGGCATCCAAATACTGTACCGCCTACTTTTACCTTTCCGCCGCTCATGGGCGTTCCGCCGATTACTACGGCAGCAATTGCATCCATCTCCATTCCGTCTCCTGCGCCCGGTGCAGCCATGGATACTCTTCCGGTAAGAACAATTGCGCCAAGAGCAGCACAGATTCCCATTACTACATAAGCAGACACTTTTATTTTCTGCGTACTAATTCCGGATACCAACGCGGCTTCCGCATTTCCGCCTGTAGCGATGACATGTCTGCCATATTTTGTACGGTACATGACAACACATAAAACCAGGCAGACCGCCAGAGCAATCACAATAGAGATCGGGATCACGCCTCCAACCAGTCCCTGTCCCAGATATTTCACAGAAGCGCTTAATCCATTAATGGATTTTCCGTTTGTAAGCAGATAAGCAAATCCCTTAAAAATCTGCGCGGTTGCCAGGGTAACGATAAACGGCGGCAGATGAAGATATTCTGAAATGCTTCCATTCAGAAGCCCGCACAGCATTCCCACTGCGACAACGCCTATAATTGCAATCGGCATAGGTACATGCAGGGTAAAAATTGCATAAATTACCCCAAGCAAACTGAGCATATGACCCACCGATAGGTCTACACCGGCGCTTGCAAGTACAACGGTAAATCCAAGGCCAATCAGCACAGATACCGCAATCTGTCTCGATACAGAGCTTAAGTTTCCATAGCTGAGAAATAATCCTTTTGTTGCCACACCGGCGATTACGATTAAGATCAACAAAATCAGCATTGCCTTATTATTCAAAACAAACATGAGTCCGTTGCTTTTTATTCCTCTTTTTTCCCTCTGGTTCATTCTTTACTGCTCCTTTCCATTAACACCAAAGGCTAATCCCATCAGATATTCCTGACTGAATTCTTCCCTCTGCACCTCGCCGACTATATTGCCTTCACGAACCACCATAATGCGGTCGCTCATTCCCATCAGTTCCGGGAGTTCGGAGGAAACCATCAAAATCGCTTTCCTCTGTTTCGTCAGCTGTGCAATCAGTTTATAAATTTCTGCTTTTGCCCCGACATCAATACCTCGCGTAGGCTCGTCCAGAATCAGGACATCCGGATTTGTCAGCAGCCATTTTCCAATAATTACCTTCTGCTGATTTCCTCCGCTCAGAGAACTTACCGGCTGAGCAGGAGATGCAGCTTTTATTCTCATATTGTCAGCCATCTGGCCGCAATCCTTATTCTCCATTTTTTGATCAACAAATCCCATTTTACAAATCTGTTTCAGATAAGCCAACGACATATTGCATCGTACAGACAGCATCTGAACCGATCCTCTTCGCAAGCGATCCTCCGTAACAAGCGCAAAATGATTTTCTATTGCCTGCTTGGGCGAAGCGTTTACAATCTTTTCTCCTCTGAGATAGAGTTCTCCTTTGTCCAGCGGATCCAGACCAAAAATTGACTGCATAATCTCTGTTCTCTGCGATCCCATCAGACCGCAAAATCCCAGCACCTCTCCTTCCCGTACGGAGAAGCTCACATCCTTAAAATGTCCTTCCCGGCACAAATCCCGGCACTCAAATACGGTCTTTCCAATCACTGCGTTCTTTTCCGGATACATTTCCGTAACATCCCGGCCCACCATCATTGCTACAAGCCGGTCGGTCGTAAAATTAGCCGTCAGATCTGTGCCAATATATTTTCCGTCACGAAAAACCGTAATGCGGTCACATAATTCAAATAACTCTTCCAGCTTATGGGAAATGTAAATAATCCCAGTTCCTTTTTTCGCCAAATCGCGGACAATGCGGTACAGCTTCTCTACTTCAACATTTGTCAGTGCCGACGTCGGCTCATCCATAATGATTACAGAAGCATTATAGGAAACGGCCCTGGCCACTTCTACAAGCTGCATCGTTGCGATTGTCAAAGTATTTACAGGTGTATCCGGATCTATCGGAATCTCCAGACGATCCAATAACGCCTTCGTCTCCTGGCTTCTCTTTTTCACATCCAGGATCCCTCGCTTTGTAAAAAGACTCTCTCTTCCAAGCCAGACATTCTCCGCCACTGTCATAGTCGGAACCAGACGAATTTCCTGATGAATCATAGAGATACCATGTTTTAATGCATCCAACGGTGACTTCGGCGCATATTCCTTTCCCTGAAAATGCATCGTTCCCGCAGTAGGCTGAAGGCTACCAAGCAATATATTCATTAATGTAGACTTACCTGCGCCATTTTCACCGATCAGTCCGAGAATCTCTCCTGACTTCACGTCCAGTTTAACCTGATCCAGAGCTTTTACGCCCGGAAAGCACATCGTAATATCCTGCACCTCTAATAAAACTTCTTTATCCATTCTCTCTACCGTTTCTTTCTTTTTTTGTGGAGAGGCGCTTCAGCAACCCTTCGCCTCTCCGCATATTTTCGCTCCGTCTTTTTCTCTTTTTACTGCTTTGCTTACTTACTGCTCTACATTTTCCTTTGTCAGAGCCTTGATTGCCATCGGCTCGATTTCCTTTTCAACCTCTTCGCCGGCAAGAATTTCTTTGCAGGTATCCAGAGCGCACTGTACTTCAATCTTCACGTCACGTGCAGCGGTACAGTCAAGCTCTCCGCTCTTCAGGTAATCCTTTGCTGCATCTGTACCGTCAATACCAAGTACCAGAACCTCATCCATATCTCTTCCAGCTGCAGTGAGCGCCTGGATTACACCAATTGCCATATCGTCATTCATACATGCAAATACATTCATTTCCGGATATGCCTGAAGCCAGTCTTCTGCAATCTGCATTGCACTGTCTGCTGACCATCCGCCCTCCTGCTCTGCCATTGCTTCCTCAATTCCGATGGTCTCATAGAAAACATCACGGCGCGGCAGTGCAGCTTCCATAGAATAGCTTCCTACAATGTAGCCTACATTTGCAACTCTTGACGGATCCTCTGCCAACCACTCATTTACATAATCTCCCTGAATTTTTCCATTCAGTCCCTGGCCGTCCAGAATCAGTGTTTCATACGCATCACTATTTACTACAAAGTCAAACAGTACTACCGGAATGCCTGCTTCCTGTGCAGTTTCCAAAGCCGGCACAATACCGTCTGCGCTGTATGCATGGATAACCAGGATGTCCGGCTGCTGAGCAATCAGGCTTTCCACATCACCGATCTGCTTGCTCGCATCATTTGCTGCATTTGCAGATATTACAGAATGGCCATCTGCCTCTGCAACCTCTGTGAAATTATCCAG
>CAOJHI010000111.1 GCA_948436005.1 uncultured Lachnospiraceae bacterium | reverse complement strand
AGACAGACAGACAGACAGACAGACAGACAGACAGCATTTTTAAATTTGCTTTCTGTCTTTTTAAGCTATATCAATGATTATCAATTTATAGAAATAGCAATATTTTATCTTCATAGACATCAAAAAAAGGTCGAACTCAGATAAGTTCGCCAGTTTTTTGATGTCTTTTTATATATGGATTTATAAGCGTTTATTTGTGTACTTTTTAGGTTTAAGGAGAATATCAGATGAAAAAACAGACATTTATTCTGGAAGTGAAGGACAGTCAAAATGAGAGCTGGCAGGGAAGTGTAGAGTGGATTCAGGGGGAGAGAAAACAGTCCTTTCGCAGTGTGATGGAACTTTTACGGCTGGTTGATTCTGTAGTATGCGGGGAGGAAGGTCACCTTGCAGCTGGCTGGAATTTTTCAGAAGGGATGGATACTGACGTATGAAAACAGTACTGAGGATGAATCTGTTTGGAGAGGTGCGTCTTACGAATGACATGATATCTCTGGGAGAGGAAGAGCTGCATTCCAGCAAGATGACAAAGCTGCTGGCCTATCTTATTATTCATCGAAATACAGCGTTGCCTCATCAGAGACTGATCGAGGTGTTCTGGTCAAATCATTCGAAAGCGCCGAAGGGTGCTCTGAAAAACCTGATGTACCGGCTGCGCCATGAACTGTCTGTGTTTGGCGAAGAAGAGTTTATTTGTACATTGCCGGGGGCCTATCGGTGGAATCCGGAGATAGAAGTAGAGACGGATTATGAACGGTTTGAGCAGCTGGCGGTAGAACTGAAAGGTATGCCTGCGAGGGAACAGAAAAAGCAAAAGGTACTTTGTCTGGAAGCCATTGAGTGTTATCAGGGGAATGTATCCGCAGTAGTTGCGGAAGAACCCTGGATTCTCCCGAAGCTGACGAGATATCAGTCTTTATATATGGATATTGTAAAAACGCTCTGCGAGATATACGAGAAGGAGGCAGAGTGGAGTGAGCTGGAACAGCTTTGCAATGAGGCACTGGAGATTGACGGATTCGATGAGGATATTCACTGCTGGCTGCTTCAGGGCCTGTGTCAGCAGAAAAAATATGATCTGGCTATGTCCCATTATGAGAAGACGAATAAAGTTTTTTACAGAAATATGGGAATTCGGCCTCCGGCTAAATTGCGGAGTGTGTTTGAAAAAATGCTTGGAAAACGGGCAGACAGCATTTCAGATCTTGACAATATGCTGAATGAGATACGGGAAACGGATGTGGAGGATGGAGTTTTCTTCTGTGATTACCAGATTTTTCGTCAGATTTACCGGATGGAAGCCAGGAGACTTACCCGTATCGGGGTTGCAGAGTACATTATGATGCTGACTGTGCGCCGGATAGGGCGCGCATGGCAGGGTGCAGTGACAGACTCCGGAATGACGGAAAGCGTTGACCGTCTGGAACATATTTTACGGGAATCATTAAGGCTTGGGGATGTAGTGGCACGCTACAGTCCCACACAGTTTATTGTGATTTTACCGGCCTGTTCTTATGAGGCAAGTATTGCGGTAGGTGAGCGGGTGCAAAAGAAGTTTCAGAAAAGTATCGGAAAAAGGCAATTGGAAATGCAGTTTGAGCTGGCTGAACTGACAGCAGTGAGGTAGAAAAAAGAATATTATGGAAGAGAATGAGAAAAATGAGCAGCCGGAACGGAAACAGCAGGTTCTTCCACTGAATACGGTGCGGCTTTGCATTGACAGATACGAGAAAGACATAGAAGGAAGAGTATACAGTAAATTATACGACGGGGAGGCAAGATTTAACAACTGCAGTGAAATGTTGTTGTGTGTGGACCGTTTATATGATGCGTGTGGTTATCCACAGAATTTTCAGGAAAAGAGAAGCTTTTCAGGACAAAAGGAGGAGCTGCGCAGACGTCCGGTTCCAAAGGCAAGGCATACGGATGAAGAGCTTTGCAGGCAGAGAGGGGAATACCGGACTTTTAATCTGATCGTATGGAGCAGGATGAGCGCCGGATGGCAGGGAAAGCTGCTGCGCGAAGACGGAACGGTTGCGGGGAGTTTTACCAGTGAGATGGAGCTGCTGGGATGTATTTGCCGCGAGCTTCGCTGATAAGACAGATCATTATTCAGAATTCAGAAAAGAGAGCAAACGATAGGAGTGTTGGAAAAATGAAGAAAAGCATATTTGAAAAAGGAAAGAGGGGGCTTGCCTGGGCGCTGGCCATATCTATGCTTCTGGGAAATAATCCGGCCGGAAGTATGGTAATGGCAGGGGAAGAGATTGCAGGAATACCTGAACAGTTGGAATATGCTGACTGGCTTAGCTCCGGTGAGGATATGATCGTTGACGAGATGGGAGGCGTTACTCTCACACCGGAAGAAAATAAAAATCAAAACACAGGCGGCATTACTGTGGATGAAATTATTGCTGTGGAGACTCCCGAGGATGGCTCTGATCAGAAAAATCCGGAGGAAGAAACCATACAGGAGGTTGTCTGCCGTGTCGGGGAAGAATTCTGGGTGAGTGGCAAGGATGGCCTGAATCACGAGTGGCTGGTGCTGAAAAACAGTCCGATACGGATTCTGGATAATGCAGACGCTCTGGTGAATGCAGTGGCAGATAGGGCCGGCGAAGCCTTTTTGATTCATACATACGAAGAAAACGGCGTAATGCGCATGGATACGTATCGCGTGACTGCGGTTATAGAGATAGAAGATGAGGCACCGGATCAGATGCAGACGAACGCATCCGATGAGACCAGCTCAGACCAGATGCAGACAAATGTATCCGATGAGACCAGCTCAGACCAGATGCAGACAAATGTATCCGATCAGACTGGTTCAGACCAGATGCAGACAAATGTATCCGATCAGACCGGCTCAGACCAGATGCAGACAAATGCATCTGATCAGACAGAAGCGGATCAGGTGCAGACGAATCCGTCCGATGAGACCGGGGCAGGTCAGACAGAAACAGACGGAGCGGAAACAAATCAGGAACAGACAGAGGAAACGCCGTCAGACCAGGTGGAGACGGATTCCATGGAGACAGAACCGGCTACTGAGTCCGCTTCAGAGACAGAAACAGAGAGTGAGACAGAACCATTTCTTTTAGGTGAGCCGGATACTCTGGATCCGAATGAAATGATGATGGCGTTTGGCGGACAGGATGAGGCGGCATTTCTTCGCATGGCGCTGAATGCCGAAGAAGGCAGTCTGCAGGCACAGATCAATGCAGTGAAAGAGGGCGAGAGCGCCCAGATTACACTGGACCGGGATTATACAGAGAATATTGTAATATGGGACGGCCTGACAATTTCCCTTGATCTGAACGGGTATATCCTTTCTCCTGATACACAGAAGCGTGTCGGAAAAGGAACCGTGAATACAATTACTGTGTATGGTACGCTGATGCTGCAAAACAGTGGCAATGAAAACGGTGCAGTTGCAAACAGAGCACCGGATGGCCCGGCAGAACGTGTCCGTGGTGTGGCTGTTGGAAGCGGCGGTGAGTTTGTGCTGCAATCCGGCGCGATTGAGGATTTCCAGGTATATGGGAATGGTGGCGGAGTGCTTGTAGAAGAGCATGGCGTGCTTACTATAGAAGGAGGAAGTATCCGGAACAATACAGCTACGCAGAATGGCGGCGGAGTTTTCACATATGATGGAGACAGCTTTTCTATGGCAGGCGGAACGATCAGTGGAAATACAGCGCAGGACGGCGGCGGTGTATTTGCGTACCTGATGTCATCAGGAAGCTGTGTTTTGAACAATCAAACCTTGATTGCTGAGAATACGGCAATCGGTAACGGCGGCGGATTTTATTTATATGAAGCAGCAGAAACGATTACCATTCAGACGCCGAATATCATAAAAAATAAAGCGCAATTGGACGGCGGCGGCATTTATGTGGCAAACAAAGCAGGTGCGTGTACCATTACAGATGGCGCCGATCTTGCAGAGAATGCCAGCGGGCGCTATGGCGGCGGTATTTATGTGGCAGCAGGTACACAGCTTGTGATGGATGGCGGAACAGTGCGCGGTAACTGGCTGTACGGGAACAGTTCAACGCTTGCAGGCGGCGGTATTTATCTGGCCAGCAGCAGTGGGGCCAGGAGTTCCTTTACCATGACCGGCGGCCGGATCTGTGAAAATACTTCAAAAGATACCGGGACTACAGTGAATATCTGGGGCGGCGGCATTTATGTGGGGCAGTATGCTTCTGTTACGTTAAAGGAAGGGACACGAATAGAAGAGAATACAAACTTTACATCTGGCGGCGGCCTGTTTGTTGACAATTACAGTGTGACGCTGATGGAGGGAGGTTTTATTTCCGGAAATGTCATTCACGGTGTGTCAGTGGGCTATGGAGCGGGCCTGTTTCACCGCGGCGGGGCCGGTGCAAAACTTACCATGACCGGCGGCGAGATCAGCCATAACAGCGCAGATGGCAAAAATGATGTGTACGGCGGCGGTATTTACACAGAAGCAGGAATGAGTATGAGCGGCGGCGTGATCTGTGAGAATATGACGCGAAATAATGGCGGCGGTGTTTGGGGTTCCATTACCATGACAGGAGATGCGGTCATTCGGGATAACCAGGCATCGGCAGGCGGCGGTACGTATGGAACGACAAGAATGTACGATCGCACGCAGATCATAAATAATCACGCAGGCGGCGAGGGTGGCGGTATCTACAGTACGCTTTACCTTTATGATGATGCAAGAGTGGCAGAGAATACGGCAAGCGGCAACGGCGGCGGTGTGCGCGGAACTGTTGTGATGGAAGGCGGCGCGATCGAACAGAATAGTTCGAAAGCGAACGGCGGCGGTGTGTACTGGTATGGGAGCGGCACGAGTACGCTTACAGGTGGTCGTATCAGTAACAATACGGCAAACGGTGTTGGAGGCGGTATTTATCAGGCATATATGAGTGGAAAAACCGTTATCACCGGTACAGTAATTACAGATAATAAGTCAAACAACAACGGCGGCGGCATCTATGCGGAAGGCAGTGTGACCATGACCGGCGGTACAATTCGAAATAATACTGCAATTATAAATGGCGGTGGTATCTATCTGGCCGGAAATGTGGGAAAGAGTGGAGCAGCTTCGATTACAGGCGGTATGCTGTGTGATAATACAGCTTTTGCTGCAAAAGGCGGCCACGATCTGTACCAGAGTGGAAGCACCAGTGTAAAGGAAGAAGATCTGAACCGTGCTCCGGTTTTGATACTGGGGGCTGCATCCGGTTTTACAAGCCCGTCCGGGGAACCGGTAATTGACTGGTATGAGGAACGTTCACAGATTTCTGTCACAGAGACAAAAGAAGAGATGCTGCAAAGTGGCCAGCATCGTGCGTATACGTTCCGATATGGAAATGTTGTGGCGCAGCTTGGCAGCGAGGTATATGGAAGTGTACAGGAAGCGATTCACGTACTGGCGGTGACAGGAACAGAAGACGGACAGACGGAAAACGCAGTGATTACGATGCTGGCGGACAGTAAAGAGGATGTGCGGATACCGGGTGGTGTTTCCGTAACGCTTGATCTGGCAGGCCAAACGCTCAAAGGCATTTCAAACAGTGCCATCTATGTAGAGCAGGGCGCGGAACTTATAATTGACGATACGACCGAGATGAAAAACGGCGCCATCTGCGGTGGAAGCGGAACAGCGAATCCGAACCGGACAGATAAAGTGAACTGCGGCGGCGGCCTGTTTGTTCTGGGTGATGTGACGCTGAAAAACGGACACATCAAAGGAAATGCTGCATCGTACGGAGCTGGTGTTTACGTTGGCGGTCTTGGAAGCTTTAACATGGACGGCGGGTATGTGGAAGAAAACCGTGGAATAGGTGTTCAGGTTAACTTTGGAGAAAATGTGGCCGGTGTCCAGAAAAACAGTGTATTCACGATGAACGGCGGCGTAGTGCGGGCAAATACAGGCGGCGGTGTGCGGCTGCAGGACAGCAAAGCCTTTTTCTATATGAAGGGCGGTGTGATTGAGGGAAATACGACCGATGTAGGTTCCGGTATCCGTATGCATAACAGTTCAAAAGCCTATGTATCAGGAGGAGAGATCCGGAACAATACGGCTACGAATGCAGGCGGCGGCGTTTACCTGGACGGTGGTTCTACGTCGTTTGAGTTTACGGGCGGACGTATAGAAAATAATAAGGCCCAAAATAACGGTGGCGGTATTTATGGAGCAGGCAATACGGTCATCCGGATGCCGGAAGGTTCTGTTGGTGTAGTTACGGGAAACCGTGTAACAGGAGGAGCAAAGGGAGAAGGCGGCGGTATCTACGTGTCCCAAAATGCAAACCTGGAGTTAATTGACGGCCAGATTTACGGGAACTTTTGTAACGGAGATGCAAAGGACATCTGTGCAGGCGCGGATACAGGCAATTTTAAACTGCAGCTGTTTGCAGCATCCGATATGGGGTTTGAGGAATATGACAGCTGGTATGATGTGTACGATGCTTCTTATATAAAAAACCGCTTGATGTGTTAAAGAAACCGCATACGTATTTCCTGACAGCGTCAAAGAGCAAAGACGGGGAAGAAGATGCAGCAGCGCGGATTGGAAACGGAGACGAGGCGCAGCGTTTCTCAAAGCTCGGCGATGCCGTTACGGCTGCCGGGGAAGGGGACACGATTTACCTTCTGAAGGATGTATGCGAACACATGACAGTCGGAAAGGAGAAAAATATTACAATTGACCTGAACGGTTACACACTGAGCACAGATAAAAATAATATTTTTTATCTGACAGGCGGTACTCTGAAACTCCAGGACAGCAGCCAAAGTGCAAACCGGCAGGAAGATGCAAAAGAAGGAAGTACGGGCGGTATTATGACGCAGGCCGAGAACCATGTGGGAGCTCGCGCAGTCTATATGACCGCAGGCCGGCTGGAAATAAGCGGTATTACGGTTACAGGCTTTGGCAATCCGGAGGGCGTAACGGGAAGTTTGACCACATACGGAGGAGCTGTTTATGCGCGATACGGCTGCAGCGTGCGGCTCGGTGAGGGAACCGTATTTACCGACAACTGTGCGACATATGGCGGAGCCGTACATGTAGAGGGTACCACCACAAATAATGCAAGCATCAGGGCATTTGATGTGGAGATTACAGGAGTTTCCTTCCGGAACAACAGTGCAAAATACGGCGGAGCCGTATACACAGGTTCCGTATTATATGCACCAAGCACGGTTGTAATCCAAAACAGTGAATTTGCAGGTAATACAGCGACAATGAGGGGAGGCGGCCTTTCCATTTACGGATACAACCATGCAGCCGAACCGATTGCGGTTACGATTTCCGATACGGTATTCCGGGAAAACGTGGTAAATGATAATTCGGACAGTGAAGACTATGGCGGAGGCGGAGCGCATCTGCGCTTTGTAAAATCTGTAGATATTGTGAATTCCCGGTTTGAGAATAATACAGCGCAGAGAATGCGGGGCGGTCTTTACTGTGGCGGACGTACGGATAATATCATACATCTGACTAATACGATAATCAGCGGCAACCGGTCATTGCTGTCAAACGTGGGAGGTGCACAGCTTGTCGGAACCGTTACGGTTACAGATTGCAGCATCACAGATAACCGTGCAGAACGGTATAATTATTGGTATGGCGGCCTGTTTCTGAGCGGTATCACAAAGCTGGAAGGAAATACGAAGATCAGCGGCAATTACTCCTGGTATAATAGCGGTGTCTGTGCTACCGGAACAAGCTTTACGATGGAAGACAGCGTGGAAATCAGCGGCAATACGGATCGCGGTTATGGCTCCCTTTGCGTCACAGGCTGTGCGAATGCGTATCTGAACGGAGGCGTAATCGCTTCCAATTCAGGAACAGGCCTGTACGTGCGCGGGGGAAGTAATACGCACCGCGTTTATCTGAGAGGTGTGCAGATTCATGATAATAAAGGACGTGGAATTTCAATAGGCAATAGTGCCAGAGCGGAAACCGTTGTACAGGATGGAACCGTAATTGAACGTAATGGCGGCGGCATCTGGCTTGAAGATTATGCCACTTTGACCGTAGAAGGAGGTAAGATCCGAAACAATACGACGACCGGAGACGGCGGCGGTATCTGCGTAAGCTGGTATGGTAAACTGAATATGACGGGCGGTGAGATCACAGGGAACCAGGCGAAAAACGGCGGCGGTATTTTTAACAGGCAGAGACCGAACAAAGACCATTCCTACCTTGGCTGGGAAGACACAATTTCAGGAGGCCTGATTGCGGATAACGTGGCAACGGCAAACGGCGGCGGTATTTACAATGCAGGCGGAGAGGCGATTCTTACAATAAATGACGCTGTGATCCGGGACAACAAAGCCGGGAGCAACGGTGGCGGCCTGTATATGGAATCTGCGAGCAGTACAGTAACTGTGGGAAACCATGGCCAGTTGTATCATAACACAGCGGCGTTCGGGCAGGATGTTTATGCGGCTTATAATACAGCCCATAAAAGTTCCCATCTGCGTCTGCCGAAGGCAGCGGGGATATTTGAGGCAGCGGACGGAAAGAACGGAATCGGATGGTACGATGAAGGACGCGACAATCTGATTACAGACAGTATAGCGTATACGCCGGTACTTCGCAGTTATGGGTTTACATTGAAATATGAGACAGAAGAGATCGTTGCCAAGATCGGGGATACGCGGTTTACGACTGTACAAAAAGCAGTAGATGCAGTTCTCGCTGATACAGATCATGCAGTATATGGCGAAAATCCGACGATTGTTCTCGTAAAAGAGGCAGCAGGAAATGTCCGTATACCGGGCGGCGTCACACTGACACTGAATCTGAATGGCTATACGCTGAAAGGAACAACGACAGCGATCACGTGTTATGGCAAACTTCGCATCCTGGATGGCAGAGATGAGACAGAGCCAGGGCCGGAGGGGACGGTTGGTTCAATTATCGGAAATGCGCCGGAAAGCGGCGGCGCTATTCTGGTACGTTCCGGTAGTGTTGTGACAATGGAGAGCGGACAGATTACACAGTCTCACGCAGGAGGTGCGGTCGGAGATAACAGCAGTTACGGCGGAGCAGGCGTCTGTGTGGACGGAGGTATCTTTGAGCTGACAGGTACGGCATCCATCAACAACTGTTCTTCCATGTACGGGGCAGGCGTAATGGTAAAAAGCGGTTCCAGTGTGTTCCGCATGACGGGTGGTGTCATTGAAAATAATACTGCAACGAGGGATGGTGTCATCTGGATTCCAGGCGGAGTATTTCAGATGAGTGGCGGTACAATTCGCAATAATACGTGCAGCAGGTACGGAATAATCCGCCAATCCGGCGGCAAGAGCCGTTTAACCGGCGGCCTGATTGAAGGAAACCAGACCGTAAACGACGGCGGGGCAGCCTATCTGTCCGGCGGTACGATGCAGCTTGGCGGTGTGACTGTCAGTGAGAATAAAACGACTAATGCGACAGGCTACGGCGGAGCATTCCGCGTAAGCGGTGGTACGCTGACAATCGGGGAAGGTGCCGTTATCACAAAAAATGAGTCGACCCGCGGCGGCGCTATCTACCAGAGCGGTGGTGTGATTCGCATGACTGGCGGCAGCATCACGGAGAACAGAGCCCAGTTTGGCGGCGGCCTGGCACAGAATTCCGGGGCTGTATCAAGTTTTTTGATGACAGGCGGAGAGCTGTGCAACAATACCTCAACGCGTACGGGAGCCGGAAACGATATCTATTCCAGATATGAAGGAACGGGCGTGTATCCTGGTAAAAACTATCCGAAGACAACTCTGGTCCCAGCAGTCGATATGGGCAATACGGACTACAATGTCTGGAAGGATGACAGCTATGAAGGAACGGTCCGGTCAGCAGAGAAGATTCTGGAAGGCCAGTATGTGACAGGCAGGATTATACAGAGCTTCAACCTTCAGCTGACGGCAGACCGTTATGGAGACACGGAACGCAGCGACAATGAGACAACAATGGAAGTAAAATCTCTGAACTTCCATGCTACAGAAGGAATCCGGGACGGTGTGACAGGATTTAATAATACGGCTGCTGTACGCGAGGCGGAAAAATACGGTGCCGGATTGGCTGATGAGTGGGAGAATGGAGTGAACGGCCCGGCAGAGGAATGGAGTGCCGGAAATGACAGCAGCAGCAACAACGGAATTATCCGTACCTTTGACCGCATCACGTATAAGAT
>CAOJHI010000110.1 GCA_948436005.1 uncultured Lachnospiraceae bacterium | reverse complement strand
TGTCAGTACGGGAGAAGTACGTTGTACTGACGCTTCTATTATAACGTCTCCGGCCTCATAATCCTTCAGGTGCTCCTTCAGGCTCACGAGCGTCGCATCCGCGTCCAGCTTCAGGCCATCTGTTCCGCCTTCTACGTGCAGCATCCCGTCATCGCCCATATAGCAGGAGCCCTCCACCGGCTCTGAATTGAACTGCACACAGGAATCCACAAATGCTTTCTGTGCCGCCTCATCCAGGGTATATTCTATCTCATAATGAGAGCTCTGATTCTGCAAATCCTTCTGTTCTTTATAACGGCGTACAATATTTCCTGTTGTGCCAATCTGGCTGACCTCATCCACCAGGTCCTTATTTTCCCATTCCAGGCCAAGCTGCTTCCAGGTTTTTGTGATCTGGGCGTCCCCCATCTGAATCGTGATCGCGGAACTGCTAAGCCTCTCCACCTCACCTTTCACATAAGCCTTCGCCTCATCCGGTGTCATGCCGCTGACATCTTTATCCCCGATAAAAACGCCGTCGCTGATGACTTCCTGTTCAGCTGCCGAAACGCCGAACAGGCAGCCTGCTGCGATCAGAACCGCTGCAGCTACCCCTTTTATTAATCTTCTCTGCATAGTTTTCCCCTTTGATTCAATACTTCCAAAATAAAACAGCTTTTTACAGAAGTGCCGGAATAATTGTTCCTGCCACCATAGCAAGCACAATAACAATCACAATTGCTGCTGCGATACGCTTCTGTGTTTTAGAATTATTAAAGTTCATCATAATCAGTCACCTCATCATTTTCCCATGTTGTGAAATAATAGTATCAATCATCCGCGATGCCTCATTTTTTGTCAGCATCTCAATTTTTACGTTACTGTCTATTTTATGATATTTTAACAAATCCCGCAAGTATACTTTTTGTGAATTTGTGATTGGCCCTTCCTTCTTGATCTTAAATACGAGCGGCGCTGCCTCAAACAGATCCGGACGTTTTTCGCCGAAGTCCTCCAGAAGCCGTTCATACAGTCTTGCTGCTGTCAGGGCGTCGTCAAGCGCCCTGTGATGCTGTTCCTGCGGAATCCCGTAATGCTCTGCCATTTTATCCAGCGATTTCCCCGGAAGCTCTGCCAGACAAATCCGGGAAATAGCCAGCGTATCCAGCCCTTTCCGCTCATACGTGCCGCCCAGGTTCATGACATTTCGTTTCATAAAGCTGTAATCAAATAAAATATTATGGCCGAGAAGTACGTGATCGCCGGAAAATTCCAGGAATCCCTCCACAGCCTCACGGATGCCCGGACTTCCTGCCACCATTTCCCGCGTAATACCGGTCAGCTCCGTAATACGGGCCGGGATCTCTGCGCCGCTGTCAATAAATGTTTCATATGTACCAGTCACCTCACCGCATTCGATCTTTACTGCGCCAATCTCCAGAATCTGATCATATTTCGGCCGGAGCCCCGTTGTTTCCAGGTCAAATGCCACATAACTTCTTTCCATAAATCCTCCCGGCGCCAAATACGCCCCTTAAAACTTCTATACCAAAATGCCGCACAGCATAAAGCATATCTGCCGCGCACTCTCAAAGCACAATTTCCTTAACCGCCGCGTCTCCTGTCAGCACATCTCGCTGCGCATAGTCAAACAGCAGCCATGTCCCTTTTTTCCGGCCATCCCCTGTCACATTGTATGTAAAATGTTCCAGATGTGTCATGCGCATCACCTGCTTCCACGTATACGCGCCATAAACAGCCTCCGGAAGATACTGCCGCACTCCCTGCTGGTAAAAATGAATGGTCTGCTCACCATACTCTTCGGAATGCTCCGCCCAGTCCGGACGGCTTTTCGCGTTTTCCCGCAAATAAAAGTCCAGAGTCAGAAGCTCATCAAAATACTGCACATCTGCTCCTGCTGTCTGCCCGATAAATCCACGCAGCAAAGTATAGCGCTGCATCCTTGAAAAAGACTTTCCTTCTGCATTCTGTTCCTTATAATAATCCGCAAGCGCCTCATACATAGCAAAGGGACGCTTAAACAGACGCTCCAGCGCGCGAATCGTATAACGGAACTGCTGGCTGTTATAATAAACCTCCAGCATCTCTTCCACTTCTTTCAGGCGAAGCAGTTCCGCACACGAAATCCAGCGCGTCTCAAGCACCTCATACGGCGGTCTTCTCCGGTACACAGTCCCGTATTCCGCTGCACGCGCGTACATCTCAGACCCACGCAGCACCTTCAGAAAGCCAAGCTGAAGCTCCTGCGGTTTCAGTGAATAAACATCATCAAAAGAATCCTGAAAGCTCGCAAAATCCTCATAAGGCAGTCCTGCAATCAGGTCAAGATGCTGATGAATGTTATGGCAGGCCGAAATCTTCTGCACCCGGTCAGCTATCCGTTCAAATGAGGCTGTCCGGTGAATCGCATCCAGTGATTGCTTGTTCGTTGTCTGCACGCCAATCTCAAGCTGTACAAGCCCTGGCCGCATCCCCGATAAAAGCGCCAGCTCCTCCTCTGTCAAAATATCTGCCGCAATCTCAAAATGAAAATTAGTAACGCCGTTGTCATGCTCCTGAAGAAAACGCCAGATCTCCGTTGCATGCTTATGGCTGCAATTAAACGTCCTGTCTACAAATTTTACCTGCGGTACCTTTTGTTCCAATAAATATCCCAGTTCCTGCTTCACAAGCTCCGTACTTCGGAAACGGACGCTCTTATCAATAGAAGAAAGACAGTAGCTGCACGAATACGGGCATCCTCTGCTGCTCTCATAATAAATAATCCGGTTTGTAAAATCTGCGGGGTTTTGATAAACAAATGGAAGTTCATCCATCCGCACTAATTCCTGCACCCCCTGCGTGCGTGTGATCTGCTCCTTTTCCACTCCCTCTGCCCTGTACTTCACGGTTTCCGGCTTCCCGTTTCTCGCTTCATGCACCGCATGATCTGTTCGGCCGTTTTCACCTCTCAACACACCGTGCATCCGATACACAATGCCGGGAATTTCCTCCAGCGCTCTGCATCCCCCCACATAGTGCTGCAGCACCTGGAAAAAGCTTTTTTCCCCTTCCCCACACATTACACCGTCAAAGGCTTCCTGCTCACGCAAAAACGCTTCTGCATCGTAAGACACTTCAGGCCCTCCGGCCCAGATCACAGTCTTTGGGAGCACTCTGCGGAGGTTTTCTGCCAGTTCCACAATCACGCTTCGATTCCAGATATAGCAGGAGAAAAAAAGCAAATCCGGACGTTTCTGATAAATCGCACGAAAAATATCATCCGTCTGATGATTGATCGTAAACTCCGCCAGCTCCACCTGTTCCCCGTACTCACCGGCAGAAGCTTTCAGGCTGTAAACCGCCAGATTTGAATGAATATATTTTGCATTGACTGCAACCAGCAATATGTTCAAGTCTTTTCCTCCCGACAACTCTGTTTTACCACGATTCATTTGCTTTTCGCGACATTTTACAATTACCGTTTTTATAAAAGAAAGCCGCCACACAATTCAAAATACAGAAACTATGAATTGTATGACAGCCTCATGAAAACGTTTTTAAAGTACCATCTTTGCTGCTCCGAAAATTCCTGCGTCATTTCCAAGCTGCGCCAGCGCAAACTTCGTATCACGGCATGCAGTGAATGCATATTTCCGGAATGGCCCTGTAATATAATCAAACAAAACCGTTCCTGCCTTTGAAACGCCGCCGCCGATTACGATTACCTCCGGATCTGCTACAGTAGCAAAAACAGCCAGCGTCTTACCCAGATATGTACCAAAACGCTCTGCGATCTGAATCGCCAGCGCATCTCCTTCTTTTACCGCATCCCAGACACTCTTTGCAGAAACCCGGCTATCTCTCAGCACAGACGGCAGATCGGATGCTGCCAGAGCTTCCTTTGCCAGCCTTACAATACCGGTCGCAGATGTCAGCTGCTCCAGACAGCCACAGTTTCCGCAGTTGCACTGCTCCGTAACTGCATCCTCCACGTGTGCATGGCCGATTTCTCCGCCGGCTCCATGAGCGCCTACCACAATCTTATCATTAATAATAATGCCGCCTCCGACGCCGGTTCCGAGCGTGACCATAATCATGTTGTGGCAGCCAGTACCGCCGCCCTTCCACAACTCGCCCAGGGCTGCTACATTTGCGTCATTTCCTGCCTTTACCTTCAGGCCTGTCAGACGCTCCATGTCGCCAACAATATCCACATAACCCCAGTGCAGATTCACCGCGCATGGAATCTCACCCTTTTCATTGACCGGGCCCGGAATACCAATCCCAATGCCTGCCACTTCATCTTTTGCAATATTTTTCTCAACGAGCTTCTTTTCAATTGTCTCTGCAATATCTGGCAGAATTCTCACTCCATTATCTTCCACCCGCGTCTTAATTTCCCATTTATCCAGCACATCGCCTTCTACTGTAAACAAACCACACTTTACGGTCGTTCCTCCTACATCGATTCCAAAGCAATATTTTTCCATAGCTCTACTCCTTTTTTCCTGCATTTTTCATCAAACTGTTCTGTACACGATTGTAAAGCTCTTTCGCAGCATTATAGCCCATCTTCTTCTGACGGTGGTTGACAGCTGCAGACTCTACTATGACAGCCAGATTCCGGCCCGGACGAATCGGAAGGGAATGACATACCACGCGGTTCCCAAGGAACTCAGTATACTCTTCCTCAAGTCCAAGGCGGTCATACTCTTTATCGCGGTTCCACTCCTCCAGCTTAATCACAAGATCAATTGACTGCGTATTTTTTACACTTTCCACACCGAACAGTGTCTTTACATCAATAATACCAATACCGCGCAGCTCTATAAAGTGCCGCGTAATATCCGGCGCTGTTCCGATCAGTGTCTCATCGCTGACTTTTCGAATCTCGACCACATCATCGGTCACAAGACGGTGTCCGCGCTTGATCAGCTCCAGCGCTGCCTCACTCTTTCCGATTCCGCTCTCGCCCATAATCAGAACGCCTTCACCGTACACATCCACCAGTACGCCGTGGATTGAGATGCACGGAGCCAGCTCCACATTCAGCCAGCGGATTACTTCTGCCATAAAATCCGATGTCGTCTTCTTTGTAGTAAACACCGGAACCTCGTATTCCTTCGCCAGAGTGAGCATATCCTCATCCGGTTCTGTCATGGTCGTGTAAATAATACACGGAACATGATACGATAAAAATTTCTCATAAACCGGAAGCTTCTGCTCGCGCGTCAGATGCTCCAGATACGTATATTCCACGTACCCGATAATCTGTACACGTTCAGAATAAAAATGATCAAAATATCCCGTAAGCTGAAGTGCCGGACGGTTGATTTCTGAAGTCACGATTTTTTTGCCTTCCATGCTGATTTCCGGAAGTACATTCGTAAGCTTCATTTTCTCCGCCAGCTTCTCAATCGTCACGCTGCTTGCCATCTTATTATCCTCCTGAATCCTTCCACCAAAGTCCGGAATCGTTCCCATTTTTCCGCACCTTACGCCAAAAATCCCAAGTTTATTGTATAACCTATGCAATCCCCCGTCAAGCACAATTCCCAATGCTTCCCTCAAATCCCGATTATTGCCGGTTATTCCGATTCAACATACATTTCTCTTCCCCGTATTTCCTGAACCGGCAATCCATCCGGCCTTTCCTGCCTCACTCTGCTCTGAAAACATCAGCTCTATTTTCCGGGCTACTCCACAGTCACTTCCACTGATTTCTCCTGCTTTCCACCGTGAAAAAAGTCATACACCTGCTGCGCACTTTTCATATTCATAGACGGGGCATTCGCGAGCTCTTCAAGGGAAGCATCCCGCACTGCTTCCAGTGATTTGAACGTCCGCATCAGGGCCTTCCTTCTCGCAGGGCCAATCCCTTCAATATCATCCAGAATGGAATGTACCTGCCCTTTGCTGCGCAGGCTCCGGTGATACTCAATCGCAAACCGGTGCGCTTCATCCTGAATTCTTGTCACAAGCTTAAAAGCCTCCGAATGCGTATCAATCGGAACCTCCTCATTATTATAATAGAGTCCCCGCGTCCTGTGATAATCATCCTTTACCATACCGCAGACCGCAACCGGAATCCCCAGCTTTTCCAGGACACGGAGTGCAACATTGACCTGTCCCCGTCCTCCATCCATTAAAATTAAATCCGGAAAACGGCTGAAACTTCCCATCTCGTATCCCATGCCCCTTGCGTCGAGTTCTTTCCGCTCCTCCAGTCCATGAACAAAACGGCGCTATAAAACCTCCTCCTTGATGGCATAATCGTCCGGCCCCTGAACTGTTTTGATCTTAAACTTCCGGTAATCACTCCTCTTTGGCTTTCCTTTTTCATAGACAATCATGGAACCGACTGACTCAAAGCCGCTGATATTTGAAATATCAAATGCCTCCATGCGCAGCGCGCAGTCGATACCAAGGAGCTTTTCAATCTCGCGTACAGCCCCGATTGTACGGCCCTCCTCGCGCTTAATCCGTTCGCGGTCCCTCTGCAGGACAATCTCCGCATTTTCATGTGCCAGCTCTACCAGTTTTTCCTTTGTTCCCTTTTTCGGAACATGCAGGTATACGCGCTGTCCCCGTTTCTGCGTCAGCCACGCTTCCACAATCTCATGATCTTCAATATCCGTCTCCAGCATTAATTCCCGCGGCACAAACGGAGTCCCTGCATAATACTGTTTGATAAAGCTGTCCAGAATCGCTGCCTTTGTGTCATGGGGGGCCACCCGCAGATAAAAATGTTCCCGCCCGATCATCTTACCGCCGCGGATAAAAAATACCTGCACAACCGCATCCACACCATCTACAGAAAGTGCCAGAACATCCTTGTCCTCCCCGTCCTCATGCGTAATCTTCTGCCGCTGCGCGACCTGGTTGACACTCCGAATCAGATCCCGGTACTCAATCGCAGCCTCAAACTCCATATTTTCGGAGGCCTCCTGCATTTTATTTTCCAGCGCTTCCAGGATCGGCGCATGGTTTCCGTTCAGAAAATCGAGCGCTTCGTTGATTGACTGCCGGTACTCCTCCCTGGTAATTTTTCCCTGACACGGCGCATTGCACTGTCCGATGTGATAATAAAGACAGGGCCGCTCTTTTCCAATATCGCGCGGCAGGTTCCGGCTGCAGCTACGCAGCTTATACAGCTTTTTAATCAGATCAATCGTGTCTTTCACAGCTCCGCCGCTCGTATATGGTCCAAAATACTTGGACTTATCCTTTTTCATTGTATGTGAATACAGTACTCTCGGAAATTCCTCGCCAAGCGTTACTTTGATAAACGGATAACTCTTGTCATCCTTGAGCATCGTATTGTACTTCGGCCGGTGCTCTTTAATCAGGTTGCATTCAAGTACCAGCGCCTCCAGCTCTGAGTCTGTCACAATATACTCAAAGCGGCGAATCCGTTCCACCATCTGCTGAATTTTCACACTTTTGCCGCGGCTGCTCTGAAAATACTGCCGCACGCGATTTTTCAAACTGATCGCCTTTCCCACATATATAATATCATCCCGCTCGTCGTGCATAATATAGACGCCCGGGCGGCCAGGCAGTTTTTTCAGCTCTTCTTCTATATGAAACATTGCTTTCTCCGACCTCTTCCACCTTCTCCGGCTGCTTTGGCAGCAGCCTTTTCTATTCCTAAATAGTTTTTTTCTTTTTTCTTTAGGTTTCTTTATTTTTCTTTCAGTATTCAGTCACCATTTATACACATTTTACCAGTATACTGTCATCATACAAAACAAAAGAAGTCATCACGGTACACGGCGCGTCTGTATTGAGCGTGGCTTCGCCAAACAACTATCTTAATTTCGGTTAAGTTTTCATACATTTTTCTCTTTCCTAGCTCAGAGATGAGCTCTGAAGCAGCCGGAGGCAGGAGCGGAAGTTTCTTTCGCAAATCGCCGCCCGGCTGTTTTTCGTGAGTTCCTACCGAAAATCTCATCTTTTGGACATGACACGCCATCCAAATCCGTTTTTCCTTTTCCACGCCACACCCTGGGGGCTTTTCACACCCGGACATCTATTTACGATGCCCGGGATTTTCCGTCCCCGCTGCTGCGCATAATTTTCCGGAAATATACTGCAAACATACATGCGGTTGTCGCCACTGCCAGGAAATCTGCCACCGGTTCCGCCATAAATACAGCCATTGTCTGATTATCACTGAAAATGGCCGGCATAATGTAAATAAGCGGTATCAGCAAAATGATCTTGCGCAGGAGTGCCAGAAACAGCGAATTTTTCGCATTTCCAAGCGAAATAAACGTCTGCTGGCAGGCAATCTGTATGCCGAAAATCCCTGTCATTCCCATATACATCCGGATTGCAGGTACGCCAAACGAAACCAGGTCAGGACTGTTGTTAAACATCCGGATAAACACCTCAGGCATCAGCATCACCAGCGCCCAAAGCGTCATGGAATACGAAACACAGGAAATCAGCAGAATCCGAAATGTTTTTTTCACACGTTCCATCTGATGTGCGCCAAAATTATAACTCACAATCGGCTGCGCCCCCTGCGTCAGTCCCTGCAAGGGAAGCAGGGAAAACTGCATAATACTCGATGCAATAGTCATTGTCCCCACTGCCAAATCACCGCCGTATTTCAGCAGAGAAGAATTAAAGCACACAGACAGCAGGCTTTCTGTTGACTGCATAATAAATGGGGAAAGCCCCAGCGCCACAGCCGGAAGGATAATCGGAGCCGACAGCCGCAGATTTTTCCTGCGAATACGCAGTACCGTTTTTTCCCCGGTCAGAAAGCGGAGAATCCAGATCATGGAAATACACTGCGAAATAATGGTTGCAAGCGCAGCACCGGCCACGCCCATATGAAAGCCAAAAATCAGAATCGGATCCAGAATAATGTTGCAAATCGCCCCGATCATGACAGTCAGCATACTTGTCCTGGCAAACCCCTGCGCAGAAATAAACACATTCAATCCAAGCGTAAACTGTACAAAAAGTGTACCGCAGCTGTAAATACGCATGTACTGCACTGCATATGTAATCGTATTTTCACTTGCCCCGAACATCAGCAGAAGATCTTCTGAAAAAAGCAGAAACACTCCTGTCAATGTCACTGCAATCAAAAACAGCAGCGTCACGGAATTCCCCAGCGTCAGCTCTGCCTTATCCTTTTTCCCTTCCCCGAGAAAAATCGAGGCCCTGGGCGCACTGCCCATACCTGCCAGAGACGCAAACGCCGAAATCAGCATAATCAGCGGCAAACACACGCCGACTCCCGTCAGTGCCAGCTGTCCAATCCCCTCAATATGGCCAATATAAATCCGATCCACCATGTTATACAAAAGATTAATGATCTGCGCCACAATCGCCGGCGCAGCCAGCCGAAGCAGCAGCCTTCCCACCGGCTCCGTTCCCAGCGCCTCTGTCTGCGCTCCCGTTCCTGTGCCTATCTGTCTCATCCACTTTTCCTCCTGTCTCTTTTTCCAGGCCTTTAAAATGTTCTCAACTTATCCTGACTGTCGTCCTGTGTATTTTCAATAGCCCGGATTTCCACATAGTACCCGTACTGGTCATTTACCTTAATATAAACGCGGTCCCCGACCTTATGTCCCAGAATCGCTTTTCCGAGCGGAGAATCAATGCTGATCAGCCCTTTCAGGGAACTTCCACGCACCGTTGTCACAAGCCGGTACGTCTCTGTCTCATCATCCTCCTCAAAATATACCTGTACCGTATTGTTAATTCCCACCTCATCCTCTTTGGAATCATCAGAAATCACCCTGGCCGTCTTCACCATCCGCTCCAGATATCGGATTCTGCTCTCGTTCTTGTTCTTGTCCCTTTTCGCTGCATAGTATTCAAAATTTTCGCTCAGATCGCCATGCGACCTCGCTTCCTTGACTGCCTCAATGGCTTCCTTGCGCACCACAAGCTTCCGGTATTCAATTTCCTCTTCTATTTTTTTAATATCGCTTTCTGTCAGTTGATCGTACATTGTATCCCTGCAACCTTCCTTCTATCTTTTACAATTTATATGCTATGTTTTATGTTCCACTACATAAACTCCAAAAATGCTCCCGCATTTTTCTCGTTAGCATATCGCTGCTTACGCAGCTACGCCCTTCGCTTTCGCGAATGGCTGGAAGTTCCTTTGGAACTTCCGATTCTTTACAATATTATATTCCACTACATAAACTCCAAAAATGCTCCCGCATTTTTCTCGTTAGCATATCGCT
>CAOJHI010000109.1 GCA_948436005.1 uncultured Lachnospiraceae bacterium | reverse complement strand
TCTTCAGCATATGAATTTCCCGCCTGCATTCCTTTTCGACCTGTTCATCCAGCGTCAGAAGCAGGTCCACATCGCTGTTCCATTTATAATCACCGCGGCTGAAGCTTCCATACAAATACAGCTCCTTCACATAACCTGCCACCGGCGATTCTGCAATCGTTTCCATCGCATATTTCAGCGCCTCGTAATGCCGTTCATAACTCGACATACCTACCTCCATGCATACAGACTGTTCCCTGGTTTCATTTTGCCAAAAAACACTCTGTAAATCAATAATTTCATTTTTACAGTGTTCTTCTGTCTTTTTCCAGATAGTAGCTTACGATTTCCTGTTCCAGTTTTACATTATGTTCTTTCATATAATTTAAAACCCCGCTATAGGAAGCATCCTGCATGAGCGTTTCCAGCCTGCTTCGGTCAGAATCGGTTAACGCTTTCAGACAATTTTGAAAACGCGCATCTTTCAATTGCCCGATCCCCATGCAGTACAGTGCAAAATCCTGACCTGTTTCCCTGCACAGATGTCTGTGAATCAGAAAACCGCCCACATCAATGTCCCCGAAATGCTGATATTTTACATCCGGATTATCGTGAATTACCCTGCGTAAAAACTGTATCTGATGACGGCCGGCAAACCCGCCGAGATACATCATTGCACAGTCTGTCGGCTGTATGCGCTGATACGACGCCTTATTTTCTACAGTCAGCACTGCGGGGGACGTGACGGTAATTCTCTGAATACGCTGCAAATCGCCTGACGTGATTGCAAGCCCGCCCTGCAGCTTTGAGGTCTCCAGGCTGTACTGCTCCCACGCGATATTCCAGCTGCCTTTTATGAAAATCTCCTGCTCTGCCGGTGCAATGTGAAAAAGTCCCAGTATGGCGTCGTTCTTTTCGCTGTCCTCCCTGGGTGTTCCTGTCGCGCCTCTTAAGAAGGTACACACCTCCTCACGGTTATTGTCTTCAAACCACTTGGAATCGCCATACACCAGCATGGAGGCTTCGCGTGCGTACAGATTCTCCTGATTCTGCTCCAGAAAATCAATCATTTTCAGGTTCGCTGCAATTCTTTCCGGAACCATTGTAAGCCTCGGGTCCTCTGCCTGTCTGAGAACTTCCTCACAGTATCTCTGTACCATAGGGCCGCCTGCCACACGGTACTTTTTTACAGTCTCCTGTATCTGTCTTGAAACAGCGCTCTGAGGGACAACGTGATATTCCTTTTTCAGATACTCATGGATTGCATCCAGCTTTTCTTCGCACAGATATATCTTTTCGATATCCTCGCTGAACTTCAGATAATCCACTGCCACAAATCCAAGCTCAAGCAGGCTGGATGCTGCCTCGTTCAGGCATTGTTTTTTAGCAATTTCCGCATTGTTCTGCGTATAATTCTTATATATTTCTGCGGGCTTTACGATAATTCTTCTGTTTGTATCAATGTTTTTTGCGGATCGGCTGTTGTATTTTTTCAGCAGACGGTCAAGGATCGCTTTTTTCTCATCCTTACTGCTCATAGAATCTCACCTTTCCGATCTGCATATTGTCATTGCTGATTTTGAGGACCGGAATAATCACGCCGCACTCGCTGCCGATAGATTCCAGCTTGTTCGGCGGCGCGCAGAATATTACCTGGAAATTCTGGTTTTTAAAGAACTCCAGCATCAGCTTTATATTGTGGTCGCTCATCTTCTCAAACGGCTCGTCAATAAAAATCAGCCTCACGGAATTTACCCTCACATTATACAGCATGGACAGGGCAGCGGAAAGAATCAGCGTATACGGGATCTGTGTTCCGGCTCCTGAATTATAGCCTACCTGCTTGGACAGTTTTCCGTCCTTTACCTCCGCATTGTTGATTATGATTTCATAGCTCATATAATTCCGGTAATCTGCAAACTTCCTGATCTCCGCAATGTCATTGTGATCAATAATCTTATTGATGATATCTCTTATTTCCTTCTCTCTCGTCTCCACCTCGTCCTGTTCATATCCCATCCATCCGGTCAGCGTCATCTGCCCGTCGGACATGTTGTTGGTTTCCTGCAGATATTCCGCATAACGCAGGATTTTTGCGTAATCGGAGCTGTCACTCAGCATTTTCACGTCAAACTGATATTTAGTGGAAAACTGAAGCTTCCGCAATTCTTTGTTGATATCCGAAATATCGCTTCTTGCGTCCTTCGCAGTCTCATAAATATTCAGGACAAATTCCCTTTTGAAAATTCTCTCATAGGTGATGGTCTGCTCTTTCAGCTTTTGCTGGATTCCCTGCAGATCATCAATCCAGATTTTACCTCTTCTTTTCTGGTAAGCCGCCTCGCAGTCCAATCCCATGGGCAATTTGTCCACTTCCTGCTTGCGGTTGTTGTAGGCCTGCTGCTTTCCATTGATATTGGCTTCCAGCTCCCGGACCCTGCGGTCTGTCCTTGTCTTTGTCTCATACTGCATCAGGCCGCCGTTTGGATAAGCGCCGGATAAAAACCCATCGTACTCCTCCATGGCCTTTTCCACCGCCAAATGGCTGCATGCGCGCTCTTCCTCCAGTTCCGCCTGCTTCGTCTCTGCTTTGAATTGGAGTTCTCTGATTGACTTCTGTTTTTCCGATACCGTTGTTTCCAGAATTGTCTTTTCCGTCACACATTCCGTGCGGAGCTTCTTTTTGGAATCCAGCTGTTTTCCAAGCTCTGTCACCCGTTCGTTCAGGGCCATAAATTCCGCATTGTTTTTCTGTGCTTCCAGCAATTCCTGATAATGGCCTCGTTCCTCATTCAGACTTTCCGCTGTTTTTGCCGCCTCCCTGTGCGCGTTCAGGTTGTACTCTTTAAAACAGTCCAGGCCGGCCTGCAGGCGGTTTGACTGGTCACGCAGACCCTTTTGCTCTAAAAAGATCTCCTTTTCTCTGTTTTCCAGCTCGCGCAGCCTTTTCTGGGCAGCCCTCTTATTTAATTCAACTGCCTCGCTGCCCAGGCAATAGCTTTTTATTTTTCTTGTATTGATATAAGTGACTGCCATGTTGCGGCTCAGCTTTCCTTCTTTTGACATGGCATTATCGAAATCCGGCACCCGCCCGATCTCAACCGCGTGGATTCTTCCCAGCCAGAACTTAAAATAATTCGCCGCTGTTTCATTCTGGATATGAAGATAATGAAAAACCGAATCCTCCTCACATTCCATATCTCTTGCCATTAACCGCTTCGTATTGACCAGCTCTACATAGCGGTGCTGCGACTGATCCAGGACGGCGTTCGCCACGTCAAACGCGTCTCTGGAAACAAGAATCGCATAGCGGTGCATGCCGAGAAATGCTTCGATCGCGTCCCGCCAGGCTTCATCCTTCA
This sequence comes from uncultured Lachnospiraceae bacterium, assembly GCA_948436005.1. Lineage (GTDB taxonomy): Bacteria > Bacillota > Clostridia > Lachnospirales > Lachnospiraceae > Choladousia. Next base: position 6,863 of record CAOJHI010000109.1, on the reverse strand, counting down.
GCTCCACGACATATTCGCATGCCATATGGGCCTCTTCCGAAATCCCTCGTTTTTTGAATTCGCGGTTGATCTCCTTTATCAGCTCAGTCTGTTCCCGGACATACGAGTAATCCGCCCTGTTTTTATTGCAGTTTTCAATAATTTCATTCTGCCTGGTACATTCCTCCTGAATACCGCTTAATTCTCTTTCCAGCAGGGCATTTTCTGCCACCAGTCTATCGCGGCATTTTCGTATTTCTTCTTTTAACAAGTCAAGAAATCTCTGCTTCTCGGCTATTTCCACTTCCTTTGAAATCAGCCGGCCGGCCATCGCGTCGTCCTGCACCTTGGCCCCGGCAGCTTTCAGCAAAGAGATCATTTCCTGCATCCTTCTCTGAAAGCTTTCCAGCCTGTCCATTTCCACGCGCAAAACAGCCAACTGCTCCTCATACGTATGCAGCAGTTCCTTCGAGGCACGGATCGCTTTTGACACATCAAGGTCATGCAAAGCCCGTTTTGCCTCCGAATAATAGTTGTCAATCTCGTCGATCTCCTGTTCCTGCTCACGGATTGTCTTTGCCAGTGCCGCGCAGGTGATCGTATTCTTTTGAATAATTTCCTCTGCTTCCCGGATCGCACCCTGATACTCCACCAGCTTTTTATATTTCGCTTTAATATCGTCGATCTTTAACCGGAACGCCTTTTTATCGTGCTCGTCATAATCCGCCAATATCGAATCCAGATCCTGCAGCTCCTGATTGATCTGCTCCAGGCTGTTGTTGATCTGCTCGATATTCTTTTTGGCTTCTTTTAATTTGTCAAAGTTCACGTCATGCTCTTCCAGCACGGACTCTTTGATAAATTCCTGAATCTTCGCAGCCGGATTGTATGCCATGATGTTCCTGAGCTTCCGCTGGTATTTCGGCACCTCCTGATAGGGCAGCTTGAGCCCTGTCATCTGCATAAACAGCGTAATTCCTTCTTTTTTATTTTTCATCTGCACCCCGTGCTTTTTCTGGAAGCCGGACGCATCGTACGGCTTGAGCACAGAATTCTCTTCATATACAAAGGAAATATCCGCAAGCGTTTTCCCGTCCATCGCGTACCAGTACGTTCCCCTGATGTCCGTCACCGCCGTCTCAATCACCACGCCCAGCACAAACGGATGCTCATTGATCTGGTCAAAATATTCCAGCGCAATATGCGTGTACACGACCGGTATCTTATCTGCCGGCCTCGCATAAATTCCGGCGCTCGCATCCACCAGGCAGCGGGTATACGAAACGAGATTCCGTTTTCCCACCCCGGTATTATAACCACTCGTCGCCTTATTGAACTGCGTATCCCCCGTATATGCATATTTCACTGCATCCAGTATCGTGGATTTCCCGCATTCATTCTCCCCGGAAATCAGGGTCAGATTTTCCGCAACCGGAATTGTCCTGTTGCTGAACCCATACCAGTTTACCAGCCGTATGTTCCGCAAAACCGTCTTATTCATCCGTATCCTCACCTTCCAAAAATGCGTCCTGCTCCGTTTCCGAATTATCCTCTTCCGGGGCATATTCTGCCATCACCTGCTTCAGCTGTCCGATATCCATACAAAACTGCAGGGAAGGATAGAGCCGGACTCTTCCTTCTTCTGTTGTGATATCGTCGCTGTAATCGATGAGGCTGAATCTTTTAAAGATCCGGTATGCCTCTTTAAAATCTCCTGGCTTCATATTGATCTGGTAGATTCTGCATTTGTCTATAATATCGCCAACCGTGATATGTACCGGGTCCGCATACCCCATACGCTCCAGAAACAAAAGCCAGAGCACCATCAGAAGCTTCGTCTGCTTTGCATCAAAGCGGTATAAATTGAGGCGCTTCAGCCCCACGGTTTCCACATCCTCGTCCGCCTGCTGCAGCATTGCCACATTCATCCGTTCTTCCACAACCACCTTATATCCGATTGCAGACAGATACGTATTGACATCATACTGATGCGACTCTGACGCCAGGAAATCATACAGCTTTTCATCTTTATCCGCCACAATAAAGGTGCAGTCCAGCATTTTCCGGATGCATCTTTTAAATAAATACGCGTCTTCCTCACTCATTTTCTTCATGAAACTGAAATCATACATAAACAGGCTCCTTCTATCTGCTGACCGTCTCTTTTGTCTTTCGATCACTTTGCTGTTCTTGGATCACTTCTTCTATTCTTGAATTACCTTTTCTGCTTTTTGACTGCTTCCCCGGTTCTCAAACCACTTTTTCTGGCCACAGTCACATTCGTAATATCCGCAAGCAATGTTTTTACTGTCTCATCCGACCACTGAAGTTTATACGGAAACTCTTTATTTTCTGCATATAACATCGCCGCCGCATACATCAGAATCTCTTCTTTTGTCTGAATCACTTTTTCCTTCACGCTTATTTTCTTCTCGCTGCCCAGCTGCGCGTCCAGAAAACTGCCTACCCTTTCAACGGAATACCGGTTGGGCGAGCTTTGATACAGTTTTTCTGTCTGTATCCTTTTTTCTTCCTCTGACAATTCCTCAGCGGCAAGTCCGATATTTTCGCCTTCATTTTTCACCCGCTTATTCTTTTCAAATGATTTCGCCCCAATGTATTTCTGGTTCATAATACGAGTACAGTCCGCCACCTTTTCCATGGCAGCATCCTGCGCCTCTTCCGGAAGTTTCGATACGGTGTTTAAAAAATCATTAAGCACTGCTTCCAATCTGACGCCGTTGCTTGCCATCAGCATAATTCTTGTATTGGCAAGATTGTAATAATTATTGATCCGGCTGTCAATCAGCTCCATATTGGCCTCGTATTCAACGCTCAAAAAATATTGCAGCTCCGCGAAATATGCTTCCACACGCTCCTGTGCCTCTTCATGGCCCAGCTGAAGCTTTTCTGCGCATTCCTTTACCATCTTTCCGCACAGCTCATCCTGCCTCAGTATACGCAGCTTTGCTTTTATGTACGAAATCTGCGTGGGAATCAGGCCGTTGTTCTTCACAAAAAAATATTCGCTGAAAAAGCGGTCCAGCATCTCGTCTTTCATAATAAATTGCCCAAAGCTGTTGATATCCTGAAACACAATGACCGCTTTCATAATGCCCGAAATACTGTCCTTCAAATCAGTAAGCTCGTTTTTCAATTCCGTTTCATTATCAATTAACGGGACAAGAATATTCGTATACGGCCTTTCCTTTCGTACCGAATCCTCCTCAAAGGCAGACTTTACAATTTCATACATGGAAAAAATACGGTTCGACATCATGCCTTCCCCTGTCTTTTCCGTCATCTTTCTCAGGAAATCCATAAAACGCCGGCAATCCGTCGAAATATTCACAACATACTCTCCGTTTCGTCCGATTTCCCGCGGAAGAACCCACCCACATTCGCGAAACAAAGAAAGAATCTCCGGCGCCTGCAGCTCTGCCCCGGTATCTTCCGCCGGTACGTTTTCATCTGATATTTCATTTGTCTCGGATGTACCTGCTGCCAGGCTATTCATACTCATCGATGTATGTCGATTTGTCCTGTCGATCTCTGCATTTTTCAGATAAACCGTGATACTGTCTTTTGCATCCGATTCGTACAACACAGGCAGTTCTTTCATCTTTTCAATCAGAATCTGAATGCAGTCGTAGTAGATTCTCCGGTACTTCAGAGTCAATGGCTTAAAAAACGAATCATTTTTTATGTAGTCAAAAAAATTCACGGTTTCACCTCACAAATACAGAACAATAAATCTATTCCTTTTCATTCAAATCATTCCATCACTAAGGCAAAATTATATTCTGCCACTAAAAATATACATGTATTCAACACCCATATAAATCCCGTCTCAACGTCCCGGCTGGCAATATTTTGTACTTCCAGAATCTTTATTAAATCCAGTGTTTCAAACTTCTGCCTGTATGTTTCATTCTCTATTGGGTATTGATTATTTTGTATCTTACTTGCTTTACATATGTTATGACAGATAATCTGTTTAAAAATCCTCCGCATAAACTCCCAATATGTCTGTCCATTATGCACATATTCAGCCCTGGTTATCTTGTCCCTAAGCTGATATTTTGCTGTTTGTAAATTTCCATGCTCTATTACTCCATATAATATATTTAGAATTTTATTCTCCAAATTTTGTTCATCAGAAATATCTAAAATCTTTTTACAACATTTTCGTCTCTTCTGCACGTCACAAATTCCAAAATGCCTATTCAGCAAGTCCTCAAGTCTATGTGGAAATTCAACAAGTTTAGCAATTGCTGTTTCTTCTTTAACCAAAGTCTTGTATTCTCTTCCTGGCTGTAAAGATACGGGTATTTTTTTATCAATGTATTCATAATCCGGCAATACTCGTAAATGCTGATAAGATTCTATCATAGGATAGTTAAGGTAAAGCTTGCCCATATCTGTTTCGTCATAAAAATATTTCTGCATTTTTACTATTTTCTCTTCTGAAAAATTAACATCATGGTGCTCATAATCAAATACTATAAAAATATTGGTAAAATTTTCTTTATAGCAAAGTTCGTCCATATGCTGCTTTTTGCTTATCACAAATGGCAGGTCTATATCATCGTTCAGTTCTCCCCAACCAGTGCCGTATTCTTTTTCAATATCGTCATAAAGCAGATAAATATTAGTTCCGTAAATCCAGATGTCGTCCATATGAATATTCATCTCTGGAAAACAGTTAAAAATTAACCAAAACAGCTTATTTTTCTCATGATTTCCTTCTACTATCAGCAAGCTTTGATTCCTTTGTCTCATTCCTACTATATAATCACTCATATTTTTCAAATTCCCCACTGATATACATCTTCTCCAGGTTATGTCCTTCTCTCAGCTCTCTTAACGTAGCTTTACAAAGTGCAGTTAATTTTCCTTCTCGTGATAATATAAATAAACAATCCGGACGCATTAGCCTGTTTGTCATAAGATTTGTATTATGCGACGTCATTATGACCTGACAGCCCGGATATTTCCTTTTTAAAAATTTAACCACATTTTCAGCCATTTCGTAATGATAAAATGCATCAAATTCATCTAAATATAATAAGGAAGAATCCGATGCTACAGATATAACTCTTCGATATAAATGAACCAAAGCCAAAGTACCGCTTGAGGCATTTTCAAAAAACGATACCAATTTTTCATGTGCAAAATACAATTCTCTTTGCCCGTCTGGAAGTATCTTTAATTTCAATTTACATTTAATTCCCATTGCGTTCAGAAAATCCTGTAGATCTTGTACCCGTTGTGTTTTTTCTAAAAATTCACAAAAATTATCATTGAAACTTCTTGTACGAAGCATTGTAGCATGATTTGCTGTAATCATAGTCATTCTTCGGACATAGTTAGCCATCCTGATTAAAATAGAATCATTTTCTAAAGCCACGTTACTGATCAGCCATCTTAAAAACGGAAGCTTAGTGTTCACAGCTTCATCCATTTCTTCTCCATCATTGAGAGACACTAAGTATCTTTCTATATTAGCTGTTTCCGCACCAACGTACTTCAAATTATCAAAATTATACGTTTGACTCATAAAATCACAATTAAAAATATTTGTTCCGTCTATCACTAATTCCTCATATTGTAGTACATTCGCTGAAAAACGATTATATCGATATATCAATTCTCTACCTTCAAATTGAAAAGTGTAGGAAAACATTGCTGAATTTTCTTTTGCATCTGCATTCAGGAAATTTCCTTCTCTCATGTATCCTGGACTGCGAAACATAGTAGAACATATATCAATAAGAGCCTTTCCCAAATTCGTTTTTCCGGTAGCGTTTCTGCCATAGATCAGCATTTTACTGATGATACCTTCTGTAATACAGTCTGAGCTGAATTGATACCCCGCAATATCTTCAAAGTCAATACATATCTGTTCTTTAAAGTTTTTATAATTTTTTAATACAAATCTTTTCAACATGTCTCATACTGCCCTTTCTGAACTTATAGCATGGTACTATTAAATTATAGTATAAACGAACTTATGTTTCTGTGCAACTATTATCCGTAAAAAAATTACGGCATAATTTATAATCTCCAGATTACACATCTTTTAATCAAAAACTGAAAAGAGCCCCATGCATCATCCGCACAGGGCCCTTCTCATTTTTTATTACAACAATTTTTTTAGAAAAAGAAAGTAAACAAGATCCAGCTCTTATTCATGTACCAGAATGTCAATCTGACGCCAGCTCGTATTTCCGATTCCGTCTGTCACGTAACACAGTACCGTATAAGCGCCGTCTTCCCGGTAAGTGTGTGATACACTCTGTCCGTTTGCAAAGGACAGATCGTCAAAGAACCACTGATAATCGCCGATTCCGTCCGCATCTGTTGCTTTTGCTTCAAAGTATACGGTTCTGCCCTCGCCGTTTGTTGACACTACATAATCAAACTCCGGAGCCTTATTCAGTTCCTTCGGCCACTGTTCCAGAATGATTGTGCCTTCCGTATCGCTTACCGGAATGGTCCACACGCCGTTTTTAACGCTTCCGCCGTACGCTTCCACTACCTGTTTTGCAGCCTCCATATTCGCTTCGATTGCCGTATTCAGTGTATAATCCGTGTACTCAAACTGCATACCGTCCCAGTCGATCGCGGACGTCCATTTCTCTTCAAATGCATCATAGCCGTAATAGCATCCCAGAATACCGCCTGCTGATGCCGGGTTACAATCGCTGTCACCGCCGCAACGCATGGAAATATACATAGACTGTTCAATATCTCCCTCGCCGTATACAAGTCCAAGCGTGATCCATGCGGAGTTTATTTTCGCATCAATGTTAAACTTGTCCTCATTGTACAGACTGTTCGGGCAGCGCGGATTGGAATAATTGTCAGCAACGTATTCTCTT
>CAOJHI010000108.1 GCA_948436005.1 uncultured Lachnospiraceae bacterium | reverse complement strand
TACAAATCTCTGTTCCTTCAAATATACGTAATCACCAAGGATTTCGATCTCCTGGTCCAGCGTTACTGCCTTGTCCATATAATCAAGACTGTACCGCAGCAGATACGCAGTTCTCTGCAGCAGGTCCACTGTCTTTTTTGCGCCTTCCATATATGCATTTTTTGCAATCATATTCATTGTATTAAACAGAAAATGCGGGTTCATCTGCCTTTGCAGGGACCGGAGTTCGCTTGTACGCAGAAGATTTGTAATCCTCAGATTCTCCACTTCCTGTTCCCTGAGCGCCACTTTAGTTTTGGCATCCTCCTCCATAATCCGGAATTTTTCCTTCATCTGATCAACCATCATATTAAACACATATACAAGAACCGAGATTTCCTCGCACGTCTTTTCTTTTAAAACAACCGCGGTCTGTCCGAACAGCTTTCCATCCCGAATCTGTTCTGCAGCTCTTGTCAGTATCTGAACCGGTGTAACAATCCTTTCCCTCAAATATTTCCCCCATACAATCCCATAGATCATCAGTATACTTAAAAACCCTGTAAAAACCAGATAATATAAATTTCCCATACGTACAAATTTATCGAGCTTGTTGCTCGCAAAATTCAAAAGCTGCAGATGCAGCTGCTTAAATTCTCCGTCTATTCTTGCATAGATATCCGAAATCTGCTCATATTTCCCCTGAATTTCGCTGTAAATCCTTTGGGTAAGCACTTCCTGATTGCCTGACATTTCTTCTTCAATTTCAGACACAAGCATCATGCTTTTTTCCTGCATGCCTGCAATATCTGCAATATTCCTCTGAAAATCAACACTGACTCCCATTGTCTTCAGCTGATTCATCTGTCCGGACAATACCCCCAATTCCTCATGCATCGAGCTTCTGTCTTCCTGCGCACCATTTACAACGTATGACTGAATCACCCGTTCTGTCTTATCCAGCTGCGTATAATAGGAATTCAGGCTCACTACCTGACGCATCACATTCGAATAACTGTAATCTTTGCCAAAAAGAACAAAAAGTGCTGCTATGTTCATAATAAGGGCAATTCCCAGGATCATTCCCTGATAGCAGAGAAACTCCTTCCGAAGCGTATTTATCTCACTTTTTTTAAACACCTGCTTCAATACACCTGCCATGGTATATCCTCCCGCCTTATGTAAGAAACATCATTTACATTTTCCTCATCAACCACCATCACGTCAATGTACTGATCTTCCATCTCCTCCGGCCCTTCCTCAAACAACTGATACAATACATCCATCGCCCGTATCCCCATTGCGTGCGGATTTTGGACAATAGTCGCTTCCACGATTCCCTGCTTCACTGCCCTCGTTGTTGTATCCGTGGAATCAAATGTCACAATTTTTAAATTTCTGTATCTCTCTTCATTCTTCTCCCTGAGCAGGCACATACTTTTTGAGCCGTATCCCTCCGCGCAGAAAAAAGCTGTGATTTCCGGCTGTTCATCCAAAAGTCCGGAGATCTTTTCATTTAAAAGAACCGTATTTGATTCACCTTCCAGCACCTCCGCGATTTTCATGTCCGGATATTCTTTCAATGCTTCCTGGAAACCTTCTACTCTGTCTCTCTGGTTCGTACTGCTGCTAAAAGATGTGATCACCGCGATTTCCGCTTTCCCTTCACACGCCGCAGCCAGCTTTTCTCCTGCACGCTTTCCCGCCTCAAAATTGTCTGCCCCCACATAGCAGGTACACGCCAGCCCTTTTGCATTACTGTCTACAAACACAACGGGAATCCCTGCTTCTTCTGCTTCCATGACTGCTTTCTGAAATTCCGGCGTCACCTCATTCGGAGCAGTGATAATGCCATCCACACCGGAAAGCACTGCATTTTCAAGCGCATAGACCTGTTTTTCCACGTCCAGTTCTGAAAAACCCACACATTTTACATGGATTCCGTACTCACTTGCCCTGTCCCGGATGCCTCCGGCCGTAATGCCCCAGTATCCCGCATTCGCCATCGGCGCAACGAACGTAATCTTCCGCTCCGGTACTGACGCCCCATCATACGTTTCTCCCACAAGCAGCCATATCTCACCTGCCGTAAACAAGATAACGCCTGCTGCCATCACTGCGATTCCTCTTTTCATACGCCTTCCTTTCTATACTTTCCCTGCTCCCATTTATATCATAATACAACCAAAGGGCAAAGCCCAAAACGACTTTACCCTTCAGTGATTATTATATCTCTTTTTTCCCTTTGACGCTACAAAAATCTTTTATTTAGCTGCTGCTGCAAGAAGTTCTGCATCATCAAGGATCTGGCATTTACTCTCAACATCCCAGCGCATTGCGTACGGCTGATCCGGAGTATACGGCTCCCATTTCAGCTCGTCCGTACTCGGATCTCCTGTATAAGCGAAATTCACCAGAGCACTTGCCATGCGGTCCTGCAAATCCAGCGCATCCTGATTGTCCGGTCCGCCGGAAGCAATCCGTACGATCGGAATCTCGATATTATGCAGATAATACATAATGTCAACGCAGTGGAATGCAGTAGTACCGCCGTTAACCGGAATCTCATATGTCATCATGTAATTAAATACAGGAGCTGTTCCTGTTTCAACTTTATTTGCCAGAACTTCCTTCACACCATTTCTGTAGGAAACTCCTCTCGGTGCCAGATAGTATGCGTCTGCAAGCTTTTTATCCGGATACAGTGCGGTAAATGCATCTGCAACAGCCTGTGCATTCTCACCATACTGTTCTGTCAGCTTCTCCTGAACCTCTTCATCAGTCCACTCGTTCTTATTGTGATCTGCCCAGCCGATACCGGTACTCATGTTTCCGCTGCTCTCTGTAAATACAGAGCCAACGATCATAGGAACATCCGCTGTCCACTCAAGGAACTCGTCAGCCAGTCTTCCTTCGTTCTCAACCGGAACCCATCCAAGACCCAGTTCACTTAACGCTGCTTCTGCTGCGTCATCCAGCTCACGGTAAGAAATCGTTTTGATCTCTTCAATGTTTGTCTCGTCCAGTCCAAGGATTTCCAGTGTCTTGTCAGCAACTGCCTTTGCATCTTCCTTCGCCATCGGAGTCAGGTAAGAAGTACTCTGGGAAACAACCTTATCTACCAGTCCTTCACAGTCTGCATAACGAAGCATGCCCTGTACTTTTCTTCCGCCGCCGGACTGGCCCATAATCGTGATATTGTCCGGATCTCCTCCGAAAGCTTCGATGTTCTCATTAACCCATCTCAGAGCCTGAATCAGGTCCTCGTCTCCCAGGTTGCAGGCATTTTCAAACTCTCCGCCATAGGAAGACAGATCCAGATAACCAAGAGCATTCAGACGATGATTCAGAGATACAAAGACAACATCGCCATATTCAGCAATATTTCTTCCATCATGAGCAACACCTTCAATGGAAGAGCCGTTCTTATATCCGCCACCATGCATATAAACGATAACCGGCTGTTTTGCTTCTTTATCAATATTATGTGACCAGATGTTCAGCACCTGACAATCTTCATTCTGAATCCAGTAACGATGCGGCCACACAAGCTCATCACCGCCTACAGAAGTCTGATCCGGAATCGGACAGATCGGTCCGAATGACTGTACATTGCGGACACCTTCCCATGGCTGTGGATCTTCCGGAAGGGCAAATCTTTCCGGAACATACGCATAAGGAACTCCCAGGAATGTGTAAACATCGCCATCCATAAAACCACGCAATTCACCCTGCGCTACCGTTGTCGTCGGCTCTGCCGCATATGCTGTACCTGCCATCATGGAGGAAACCGCCAGGCTGGCTACCAGAACTGCTGCTGTAATATGCTTTCTTTTCATACTTGCACCTCGTCTCTTTTCGTCATAATTTATGTTACATGCCTTATTCTATTTTCCGTTTCTCAGAGTACGCGCAACTCATATTCTTATTTTACTTCATCCGGCCAGAAAAGTAATGTCCAAATATTTGTTTTTAAACTATCCGTTTTTGCACTCCAAAGTGCAAGAAAAGATATTTCTGCATTAATCTGCTTCATACGGAACCGGATTTGTATGGCTGAAAAGCCATTCACGTACTGCCGCATTGCTGAAATTAGCCATCCAGGACCAATGGGCATTCGGAACAACCGTACCGGCAATATATTCTGTATAAAGGATTTCTGCGCCTGCAGCCTTCGCCTCATCCCATTCTCCCTGGGCCAGGGCAGCCGCTTCTTCTCCGCGGAGCCATCCGTTCCAGCCTCTGTCATCTTTATTCTGTACAATGGCTGCTCCTGCTTCCTCCAGCTGCGCAACAAGCGTTCTCACATCTTCTGAAGGATTGCTAGGATCATCCACTGCATTTAAGAACCAGATGCTCTTTCCTGCAATTGCAGCCACATCTTCCTCTGAATAATACTTATCCACACCGGAAGAATTAATCTGCGCCGCAAAAAGCTCCGGATAATCCATGGAAAGACGTGCAATCCCCTTGGAACCCTGGGAAAGTCCGGAACCGTAAATACGGGAAGTATCTACGTTATAATTTCTGATCACATCGTCCACAAGATGTTTCGCTGCCTCCAGCTGCGGTGTAATCGCATAATCCGGAACCTCTTCGGTCCCAATATCCTTTGTCCATGCTTCCGTTACCACCGGATTCTGCGGTGCAAGCACGAAACACGGATGCTCTTCCTGTGCTCTTTCACGGGCAAATTCCAGCGCGCTCGGGTTTGCCAGAAGCTGCGACTGATTGTTGTATCCACGCTCGCCTGAACCATGCAGGAACAGTACAAGCGGAAGCTTCTCCTGCGCATCGTCCATCTCCTCATACCCTTCCGGAATGTACAGGCGGTAATTCAGTTCAAATCCGGATTCCGGGTCAACAAATGTGCCGGATGTAAACTGATCTGCCAGCAGATTTGCTTCTGACGTAATGTCAAGGCGCCTTCCGTATGCCACGTCTCCGGAGACAGTGACCAGGTCTTCTGTCTGCGTAATCAGCGCTTCCACAGGAAGCCGATGATTGATCTTTACTTCCACATCATTCATTTTTCCGAAATAAAGAGTCGTTCCAAGTGATGCACCCGGAACATTACTCGTTGCAAGCTCCACTATCACGTAATTGCCGGTATATGCCACATCTCCCGGCTTTCCTGAATCATTCACATAAACCTTTGAGACCTCACGTCCTGCAACAGTATAGCTGTTTCGCGTAGCAGTGCCTGACAAAATCTCCTCTTCATATTCGATGGCAAGGGCAACAAACTTCTCGCCCTCCTCCTGTGTCTCTGTAATTGCAGTTACGGAAAGAACCTCTGCCTCTCCAGCTTCTCCGGCGAACGCCATCCCCGGAGCCAATGAGAATGTTAATGCCATTCCAACGCACATTGCTGCCGCTACTTTACCTGCTTTTAATTTCATATACCTTCCTCCTTTTCTTTTTTTGAGGACGTGCACGTTCCTTCTTGCAAATCTATCATAGTCTGTCCCGCTCTTTTCTGTCAATTGTCCTGCCTGTGCAGTATTTTATCCTTTTTCGTCCCTGGAAGCCAAATCACGGGGATTTCAGGGAAGTATTCCTTAAATGTCAAAAAAACGTCATGTCCCCAGGCGTGCCTGGCGCCCCTGTTTTCTTGACTTTTCCCATACCGCTTTCTATAATATTTTTATAAAATCAATGCTGGCAGGAGGAACGGCAAAATGAAAAAACAAAACATTTTTCTGGTTCTTGCCCTTATACTTTTTATGGCAGCCGGAATTACATTTCTCTTTTTCCGGAATACAGAAGCAACGGACAGTTCTTTGGATACCCGTCCCCGTATTGCTGCAATTATGATCGACCCTGACGTTGTTTTCTGGAATGATGTCTGGGAAGGAGTTCATGATGCTGCCAGCAAAAACTGTATCGCCCTGTCTGAATACCCGTATGAGCAGTACTGTTCTGACATATCCGGCCTCATCGAAACAGCTGTCTTTGCAGACGTTGACGGCATCTTACTGCGTTCTCAGGACACACCCTCTGACTCACTGAAAAATGCCCTGCAATCTGCCAGAGACAAAAAAATCCCCATTGTAACGCTTGATGTCGACGCTGACAGCACTTACAGAGCTGCTTTTATTGCCATTGACAATCAGGCTGCCGCTGCTGAACTTGCCAAAAAAGCAGCAGACCTTCTTGCAGAGGGAAAATCGGCTGCTGTCGTAAAAACACCGGACGAATATATGTCGCAGGCCGCAGCTTCCCGTGTAACGGCCTTTCGGAATACTTTTGAAAATATCCTTCCGGAAGTTAAACTGACGGTCATTGAATTACCTTTAGATGACGGTCTGAGGCTCCCTGTTCTTATGCAGTTTCTGGAAGAGCACAAAGATATCGGGCTGCTTTTTGGCTGCGCCCCAAAAGTCACCTCTGTATCAATCAATGCTGTCTCAAGACTCAGTCTGGCTGATGACGTATGTATTGTCGGCTTCAGTGAAAGCAAGGAAGCTGTAGAAGCCGTAAAAACCGGAACCGTAAAATGCCTCGTCATGCAGGAACCTTATACAATGGGAAAAAATGGCCTGGAATATCTGAACCGGCTGTGTACCACAGATGAGCAAACAGAAACCAGCCTGATTACCACGCCATTTCGTCTCATCACACCAGAGGATTTTCACGCAGACAGCCAATCGCTGAATCCTCTTTCTGAATCACAGTAATATTGGACCGTTTTCAAGGGGGATGAAATATGTATTCATTGTTAATTGTGGAAGATGAATTATTGCCGCGAACTGCACTGCACACGATGATCGCAGATCATTTTCCGGAATTTTCCGATATCCGGGAAGCTGCGAGCAGCGAAGAGGCATTGGAACTGATACACAGACACAAACCTGATATCCTCCTGGTAGACATTAATCTTCCGGGGCAGACAGGCCTTGAGCTGTGCCAACAGCTTGCCGCGCAGAACCTTGCCAGCCATACGATTATCACAACCGCTTACGGCCGCTTCAATTATGCCAAAGCGGCAATGGAAATTGGCTGCCAGGCCTATCTTCTGAAACCGATCGGAGACAGAGAGCTGGAGCTCGCGATCAGAAAATGTATCGCCCAGATAGAACAAAAAAAACACGCTACACACATCTCTTTAGGTCTGGAAACCATGCGCAGCTATATTCAGCCTTATATGCTGCGCAGCTTTCGGAAAGACGGACTCGTTCCGTCACTGTTGCAAAACGGTTACGGATGGCCGCGGGACGGACATCTTTCTTCGTTCTTTCTGAATTGGCAGACTACACTTGACGATGACTCCTGTCTCAACCTGCTGCTCTCCCTGACCCCGGTTTTCCAGAACGCTTTCAACATCATTGCAGATGTCTCTCAGGGCACTCTTTCCATCCTGCTGCAGCCAAAAAACACCTCAGTTCATTGCCCTGTCCGGGTTTCTTTCTGGCTCTTTACAAGCCTTGCTGCCCGACAAAGCATGCACAAAACCAGAAGCTTAGGCAAACTTCGTTTCTCAGGTCCCTTTTCTGATTATCAGCAGCTGAATCATACTTTTCAGAATGAAACCGGGCTTCTCACAGCCCAGCTGCCGCCCGGACAGCCTTACCTGGAAGCCGGAACCTTCCTTGGCAAAAACTGTTTTTCCAAAAAGAGAAGAACCTTACTGCGTCAGAAAATTGTACAGAGGTTCCGGGAAGGAAGCCTGGACCGCGCAGCATCTGTGCTGTATCGAATTGAAAAGGAGAACCAGGAACAGATGATACAGCTTCTTCTGGAGGCACTCTGGACCTTTTGCCCTGAGCTCGATATCATTGCAGTCTGGAACTGTATGGCGGAACGCGTCTCAGGAGTATCTGGCATCCACAAATGGCTGCGTCAGATATGGAACCTTCATCTTACCGACACACAGCAGCTGCCGTGTGACTCCATAGACACAGCGCTTCAGATTATGCAGACACGCTATGCAAATCCGCTCTCCGAAGCTTCTATTGCAGAGGAGGTGGGGCTCAGCCAGTCCTACTTTTCCCGGTTGTTCAAACAAAGGACCGGAGAAAATTTTTCAACCGTGCTTCTTAGAATACGTCTCCAGCATGCATGTGAACAAATTGACTGCGGTTCCGGTGATCTGAACAAAATCGCATCCGACTGCGGTTTCACTTCCGGCCGGTATCTGGATATGAATTTCAGGCAGATTTACGGACTCTCGGTCGCACAGTACCGTCTCCGGAAAGGAGGAGAAAATTGAAGCACTCTTTTTCTTTCAAACATGCCAGTCTCCGCACAAACCTGATGGTCCGATGCGTATCGCTGGTCATTATGATGATTGCAGCCATGGGCTGCCTGCTCGGCATTATGCGGCGTGAAAACGCTTCGGTGCTTCAGATGCTGGAACATAAGATGACTTCCACCCATTACTTTTCAGAAATTTCCCATCTTCAGGGACAGCTCCTCGCTTACATCAACACCGGTTATTCTGAGGACGCTGACCAATGCCGCAAGATTGCCGGGCAATGCGTTTCTTACGCAGAAACACTGGCTGACTATTATTCGCATCCTCAGTTTGACGATCAGCTTCATATGGCCCTTTCTCTTCAGGAAACACTGGAACGGTTCCTTGACAGCCCGGGCGTCAATTCTGAACTGCTTTACCGACAGGTAACTGATATAGCGGAATTAGTCCAAAACAGCGAGCGTTACCTGACCCGGATAGAACGCCAGCTGATTGACCGGAATATCGACACTTTCCGCCGCCTGCAAATCCTGCGCACTGTAATGATAATGGCTCTGACTGCCGCTGTGCTGTCACTTGGCTTGTGGTTCAGTTACCGTATTGCCAATCGTATGGTGGAACCTGTAGAACAGCTGACCAGGCAGGTAAAAAAGGCTGAAACGGAATTTCTCTCTTATGAGCCGGAACATAAAATCTCAGAAAATTCAGAGGAAATCACTGTGCTTTCTCACGCATTTTACAGTATGATTACTACTCTTCAGGAACAGACAAGGGAAAAAAATGAAAAAATAGAAATGCAGCAGAAACTAAATGAACTTAATTTTCAGAATATGCAGATGAAAGTCCATCTTGCGCAAAGCAAACTGTGTATCACGCAGGCACTGATTCACCCTCATTTTCTGTTTAACTGTCTGAACACCATTTCAAGCATAGAATATCTTGAGGGTGCAGTGCGATCAAGAAAAACCACGCAGCTGATCGCCACTTTCCTGCGTGATGCACTTTCCCGCGTTGGCAGTATTGTCAAAATACAGGATGAACTGGAAAGCATTGATCGCTACGTGGAAATTCAGAAACTTCGGTTTGGTGAACATATTACTTATCATACATGCGTCCAGGACGATTGCCTGGATGCACGCATCCCGGCAATGTCCCTTCAGCCTATAATTGAAAATGCCATTGTCCACGGCATCGGACGCAGCCCGCACGGCGGGCGCATCCTTTTAACTGTATCCCGGAAACATGATCGCGTTTACGTTCATGTATATGACAGCGGACGCGGTATATCTCCTGCTCAGATTGCAGATATCAAAGAGGCTCTTCAAAAAAATATCCTCGATGAAGGCAATCCCTACATTGGCCTGAAAAGCACCGTGACGCTTCTGAAGTCCTGCTTCCACGAGGATGTCCGGTTGGAACTGAAAAGCCTGGAGGAACAGTATACATCAGTGTATCTGGATTTCCCGCTGTTTCTCAGTGATACATAACAGCAAACCATTCCGCACACAGCTATCCTTTTACATAAAACCGATAAGAGGTCGTTGTTCTGTACGGCTCTCCCGCCTTCAGAACCGGCTTCGGAAAGCCCTCCTGATTGATCGAGTTCGGATAGTACTGGGATTCCAGACAGAAGCCCTGCCGTTTTTTGTAGATTACGCCTTCTTTTCCTTTATGGTCTGTGATGAAGTTTCCGGCATAGAACTGAACGCCACAGCAGTCTGTGAAGGCTTCCATCGCAATGCCCGTGCGGCCGCAGTAGGCCTCTGCCATCTTTTTCATCTCACCGCTCTGTTTGGACAGCACATAATTGTGGTCGTACCCTCCGACAAACTTGAGCTGCTCAAAATCAGCTTCAATATCCCTGCCAATTGGCTTTGCCGCAAGGAAATCCATCGGCGTACCCGCCACTGGCGCGATCTCTCCGGTAGGAATTGCCTTGCCGTCCCTGACCGGAGTATACTCCTTTGCCAGAAGCAAAAGCTCCTGATCCTCCATGGAGCCGCTGTCGTGTCCGGCCAGATTGAAATAGGAATGATTGGTGAGATTCGCTACCGTGTCCTGATCTGATCTTCCTTCATAAGCAAGAATGATTTCATTTTCATCCGTCAGCGTGTAGGTGACAG
>CAOJHI010000107.1 GCA_948436005.1 uncultured Lachnospiraceae bacterium | reverse complement strand
TGCCGCTCTCATCAAGAAGGCGTGCGCCTTCTTCGGTCAGCGTTCCTGCACAGGCTCCTGCCGACAATACCTTTGGCAGAATATCCCGCAGTTTCCACGGGTACTGTTTTTCTGCCACAAGCCAGTCAAACTTCTGAAGCATCTCTGCATCGAAATCCTTTGTCTTTGTATCAATCGGGAACATACCGGACGCATCTCCGATTCCCAGCACCTTTTCTCCGGTCAGCTGCCAGTGGATATACCCTGCCAGCGTTGTAAAAAACGCAACCTGCGGAACATGTTCTTCTTCATTTAAAATAGCCTGATACAGATGCGCAATGCTCCAGCGCTGCGGAATATTATAGGAAAACAGCTCAGTCAGTGCATCTGCTGCCGGGCCTGTTGTACTGTTGCGCCAGGTCCGAAACGGTACAAGGAGATTTCCTTCCTGGTCAAACGCCATATATCCATGCATCATGGCGCTAAATCCAAGTGCTCCCAGTTTTGTAAGGGAAACATCGTATTTTTCCTTCACATCTGCTACCAGACGGCTATAGCTGTTACGAAGCCCTGTCCAGATATCATCGAGTGTATACGTCCAGATACCGTTTTCCAGACGGTTCTCCCACTCATGGTCTCCGGATGCGATCGGTGTATGCGAACTGTCTGTCAATACTGCTTTGATTCTCGTGGAACCAAACTCAATACCAAGCACTGCTTTACCGTTTTCAATCGTCTCTCTGATTTCATTGATGCGGCTTTCTCCGCCGCTGTTCCTGTTTTCGCTCATGTCCTTCCTCCCGTTTCTTATTTACGGTACACTGCGCTGTTCCAAAGCAGCTCATTTTTAAACTGACGGATCGTTGTATCCTTATCAATATATACTGCCTCAATACCCATACATGCTGCCCAGTCTCCCATCTGCTCTGCAGTCAAATCATAGGAGAATGCCGTGTGGTGTGCGCCGCCTGCCAGAATCCATGCCTCTGCGCCTGTCTGAAGATTTGGCTGCGGGGTCCAGAATGCGGTCGCAACCGGAAGCTTCGGCATCGGTTTTTCTACTTTTTTGCAGTCCACATCATTGATAATCAGACGGAATCTGTCTCCCAGATCGATCAGTGAGGTTGCAACAGCCGGGCCCTCTTTCGCCGTAAATACGAGTCTTGCCGGATCCTCTCTGTTTCCCATGGAAAGCGGCTGCTCTTTAATACTGATTTTGCCGTCTGCAATTGTCGGGCACACTTCAAGCATATGCGCCTGAAGAATTCCTTCTTTACCCGGAACGAGATTATAGGTGTAATCCTCCATAAAGGACGTTCCCTTTGCATTCTTCATTCCGCCTGTCATAATCTTCATAATACGCACCATGGCAGCTGTTTTCCAGTCACCCTCTGCTCCAAAGCCGTATCCTTTTTCCATCAGTCTCTGAATAGCAAGACCCGGGAGCTGTTTCAGGTTTCCAAGATCTCCGAAATGTGTAACGATTGCCTGATAATTCTTTTCTTCCAGGAACCGCTCAAAACCAATCTCAATGCCGGCCTGTACTGCCACATGCTCATGGAATTCTTTTTCATCTCTGCCTTCCAGAAGAATTTCATACTTGTCATAATACTCTTCCACAAGCGTATCAATATCACTCTTTGATACAGCTGCCACTGCCTCTGTAATTTCATTAACCGGATATGCATCCACTTCCCAGCCGAATTTGATCTGTGCTTCTACTTTATCGCCTTCCGTTACTGCTACGTTTCTCATATTGTCTGCAATACGCATCACACGTACATGACTGCTCTCAATCACGCCGACTGCTGTGCGCATCCAGGAACCGATCTTTTTCTGAACCGCCGCATCTGCCCAGTAGCCCATGACAACCTTCCGCTCCATACCAAGCCGGCTGAAAATATGGCCATACTCTCTGTCACCATGTGCTGCCTGATTTTCATTCATGAAATCCATGTCAATGGTGTCGTACGGAATTTCCTGGTTAAACTGTGTATGGAAATGCAGAAGCGGTTTTCTGTACTCCTGCAGTCCGAGAATCCATGATTTGGACGGTGAGAAGGTATGCATCCAGGTAATCACACCTGCACAGTTTTCATCCATATTTGCTTCATTGAAGGTCTTTCTGATCAGCTCATTTGTGATAAGCGTCGGTTTCCAAACAACCTCATACGGAAGATTGCCGGAAGCATTGAGCGCCTCCACAATTTTGCGTGAATGCTCTGCAACATGGGCAAGACACTCATCTCCGTATAAATCCTGAGAACCGGTACAGAACCAAAACTGATAATTTTTTACTTTTAACATACTATGCACGCTCCTTTTCTTTGGGCAGATTGTTGTGGAATTGTGTAAAATCGGACGAGCCCTGGAAAACGATGCAAAAACAGGGTTCCAGGCAGACAAGTCACCCTTTATTTTGCATCGTTTTCCAGGGCTCTGACTTTGGCATAATAAAACTCGCAATTCGCTAGTATAAGGGCACTTACACTAGTTTGTACAGCTGTGAAACGGTTTTACAATTCATTCCTAACTATCTGTATTTTATTGTTATAAGCATCTATTTTTTGAATCTGTTTTGATTATAGTATAGGGTTCTGTTTTATTCAATTTCTTAACTCTGCTTTTGCCTCAAAAAAAGTTACCTTTTCCGACTTATAATCGTTGCATTTGAGAAAATCAACTTTTATAATAGTAAATGCGAATACACAGAAAATTTTAAAAGAAAGAGAGTCTCTTCTATGAATATCGCAGATTTATGCAGGAAGATCACAGAGGGCGAGGACCGGCTCCTGCCGCCGGACCATAAACTGAATACGCGGCTTGTGCATCCGGAATATTCGGCCTCTGCACAGGAGGTTAAAACGTATCCTCTTCTGGAAGACGAACGCATTTTTGCGCTGTGCTGGTATATTGATCCTGCACATACCCTCCATGCCACCATGTGCCCGGCTCCGGAGCAATTCTGTTGCAGATATCATTTTGTAGAAGGCGAAAAAACACAGCTGCATACCCACGATTATATTGAGCTTGCCTATGTGGCAGAAGGGGAATTCCGGCAGAAAATCCTGGGAAAGGATATTGTATTTTCCAAAGGCGACCTCTGCCTTATTGACAAAAACTGTCTGCATCAGGATTATCTGCTGCAAAAACCGGCCATTGTCCTGTTCCTCGGCATTGCGAACGATATGTTTTCGGAAATTATGGATGAAACAGTTACGACAAAGAAAATCATATCTTTTTTACAATCTGCCCTGCTGAGCCAAAAAAATCTGCAGCAGTACCTTCATTTCCGGCCAGGAAACGAAGGGAGCGCGGAGCTCGAAGAAAATCTTGCGCTTTTACTGCGTGAACTATACGACGGAAAGATCGGCTCACGATACATCCGCAAAGGACTGCTGCTGCGTATTTTCCGGATCATCAGCACAAAGTATGAGTTTTCACTTTCAAAGGAACTCAGAAAAACAATGAACTGGATCGTGTTTGAAGAAGTATCTGCTTTCATGCACACACACTACAGCAAAATCACGATCCAGGATCTGACGAATGCCTTTCACTTCCAGGAAGACTATTTTAATCGTCTGATCAAAAGCAAAACAGGAATGACCTACTCTGCCTATCTGCAGCAGATCCGTCTTGACGCTGCGGAACATCTGCTCTCCTCAACTGATCTTACGGTAGAAGAAATTGCCGCAGCTGTCGGCTACCACAACAAAGGATATTTTTATAAAATCTTCCTGGACCGCTACCATATGACGCCGTCTAAGTATCGGAAACACATACCCTGAAACCTGATATTCTCCTGTCTGCGCTTTGTTTTGTCTCTCCTGTCGTTCTGCTTTCTTCTTCACGGAAGCTCTTCTACAGCAAAAAGCGAATCCACGGGTCCACAAAACTGATCAGCTGGCGCAGCAGTCTCCTGCCCAGCGGCATTTCTTTCTGTGAAAGAAATGCCGTTTCCTCGGCCTTTACGCTGGCCGGAACAGCCTCCTCCTGGTAGCTTTCAAGATTTGTTTTAAGCTGTGCGCACAGCTCCCTGCTGTCCGCCACAAGCATCAGCTCTGTGTCCTGATACACGCTCTTCATATCCGCATTAAACGAACCCACTATGGCCAGCCTGTCATCTATTGCAGCACTTTTCCCGTGGTAGGAAACACCGCCCTCATATTCCAGCACACGAAGCCCTGTATCCAGAATCTTTTGCTTGTGCAGCGCATAATCTACTGCGCCGAACGGATTTCCGTTGTTGGCAACCGAATTTGTCATCATGGTAATCTCTGCCTCTTTGCTGCAGATCCCGGTATAGGCCTCGTACATCATCTCATCGCACATCACGTACGGCGTATGTATGATCACTTCACTGCTGGCATTCTTCATCAGTTCGGACAGCCCATAAAATACCCATGGCTCTTTCGCATACAGCCCGGTCGGGTTCGATAGCAGCGTCACTTTATTGGTACTCACCGTTTTTTCGAGGTAATCTGTCGGTGTAAACCACTTTGAATGCTCGCAGCGCATGGTGCCATACAGCTCCCTGAGCCCTTCTTGTGCATTACGCACACGGCTCCGTTCAGACAGTTTGGCATTTTCATGCCATATCTTACAATATTCCTGCTCCCATATCCGCTCAAAATAATCCAGTATCTGATAAATGGAACTTTCTTCGCCTCCGGTATTGCAGACCAGCATATCACGGTCATGATTTTTATAGCTGTCCTGCCCCCCAAGAAAATAATCAAACGTATTTCGTCCGCCCAAAATATAAGCCGTTTCGTCGGCAATCAGATATTTGTCATGCATCCGGCTCATTCCAGTCCATGGTGTGAGCAGGTTGATCGGATTGTAGATCTTTATGGTCACGTTTTCAGCTGAAGCCAGTGCATAAAACCAGGGATTCCCCTCCATATGTAAAAGTGCATACATACCGTCCATCAGTACCTGCACTTCCACGCCGCGCTCCGCTGCATCGTACAAAGCTGCTAGCATCTGCTTTCCCGAAATGTCTGACCGGAAATCAAACGTGGAAAGCACAATCCGTTCTTCCGCGTTGGCAATCATCCGAATCCGCTCTGCAAGCGCCTCTTCGTTATCCTCAAGCAAAGCTGCGCGGTCACAGGAAACCGTATCGCTGTAATAATCCTGCACCCGGAACTGTTCCGAGTAAGCCTCACTGACCTCTGGCGTCCGCATATAAGGAAGCACTGCACCCACGCCAAGATACAGCAGTGCAAAAACAAATGTCAGGAACAGTCTCTTTTTCACAGGCTTTTCTGATTTTTCTCCCTGTTTCAGGAAACGAGACACCAGATACCGGACCACTGTAAAAACCAGGGCTGTCAGAACAAACACGATCAGCAGTTTCCAAAATACCATCAGAAACCACGGCTGCATGGGATTGCGAAGGCAGAGCATTGCAGCCAGAATCAGAACTGTCTGAATGATAAGCATCCGAGCATATCCCCTGCAAGCCGCGAACGGGACTCTCTGTTTTTTCATGATCTTAAAATCTCCTCACTGGAATGTTCCAGATTTGCTTTCATCTGACGGATATGTTCCAGCTCTGCCTCTGTCACCTTGTCAGCGCGAAACCTGCCCAGACATTTTTCCAATGCACTGCAGTCATTTTTCAGCTGTTTCTTTTTCGTTCTGTCCAATTCTTTACCTGCATTTTTCATTGTCTGCTGCACCTGTGCAAGAAGCTTTTGCGCCTCACCGGTCACTTCAAGTGCTTCACGGCGCAGACAATCGGCTCCCGCATACTCCTGTGCCTCCTGAATAGCCCGCTCGATCTCTCCATCTGACATCCGGTCATCCGCTGTAATCACAATGGACTGTTCCTTTCCCGTATCCAGGTCTTTCGCCGAAACTTTTAAAATACCGTTTGCATCAATGTCAAACGTAACCTCAATCTGCGGTACACCTGCCGGCGCGCGCCGGATTCCCTTTAGTTTGAATTTACCGATCGTTTTATTGTCCCTGGCCATTGGCCGTTCGCCCTGCAAAACGTGAATCTCCACAGAAGTCTGATAAGGAGCTGCCGTAGAGAATACCTGAGAATACCGCGTCGGAACCGTAGAGTTTCTTGCTACAAGACGCGTGGCCACACCACCCACAGTCTCGATCGAAAGACTGAGCGGCGTCACATCCAGAAGCAGAAGCTCCTGCCCTGTTCCGGCGGCAACCAGGCCGCTTCCCTGAAGCGTACTGCCAAGGATTGCAGCTCCCTGCGCCACGCATTCATCAGGGTTAATGTTTTTGGACGGCTCTTTTCCGGTCAGAGCCCGCACCTTCTCCTGCACTGCCGGAATTCTGGTAGAGCCGCCCACAAGCAACACCTTCCCAAGCTCTGACGCCTTGATTCCCGCATCGGAAAGCGCACTCTGCACCGGTCCCGCTGTACGCTCCACCAGATCGTAAACCAGCTCGTTAAACCTGGCGCGTGTGAGCGTCACATCCATATGCACCGGTTCTCCTTTGGACTGGCTCAGATAAGGAAGTACAATCTGCGTGCGTTCTGCACTGGAAAGCTCTTTTTTCGCCTGTTCCGCCGCCTCACGGACTCGCTGCATTGCTCCAAAATCTCTCGACAAATCCACATGCTGTTCTTCCCGGAACGTCTGTACCAGCCAGTCTGTAACCCGCTGGTCAAAATCATCTCCGCCCAGATGATTGTCGCCTGCTGTAGCCAGCACTTCAATCACGCCCTCGCCGATCTCAATGACCGAAACATCAAACGTGCCGCCTCCCAGGTCATATACCATAACCTTCTGCGCCTCGCCATGATCCAAACCATAAGAAAGCGCCGCGCTCGTCGGCTCATTGATAATCCGCTTTACCGTCAGCCCTGCAATACGCCCTGCATCCTTTGTCGCCTGACGCTGTACATCGTTAAAATAAGCCGGAACTGTGATAACCGCCTCATGCACTGTCTCTCCCAGAAACGCTTCAGCTTCTTTTTTCATCTGCATCAGAATCATTGCACTGATTGTCTGTGGCTTGTACTCGTTGCCGTCAATACGGGTACTCCAGCCTGTTCCCATATGCCGCTTCACAGAGCATATCGTACGGTCCGGATTTGTCACGGACTGCCGTTTTGCCGCTTCCCCCACCAGACGTTCACCGGTTTTTGAAAAAGCGACAATACTCGGTGTTGTCCTGCTGCCCGTACTTGTCGGTATAATTACCGGTTCCTGATTCTCCACCACAGACACACAGCTGTTTGTTGTTCCTAAATCAATTCCTATTACCTTCCCCATTGCCACCTCCATGTTCTGCCCGCCCCGGGCCTCTCTGTCTCCTGATTTTTAATCTTGATTTCTGATCTCGATCTCTGGCCTTGATTTCTGGTCCCGATTTCTGGCCTCAATTTCTGATCCCGATTTCTGGCCTTGATTTCTGATCTCGATTTCCGATCCCGATTTCTGGCTTCAATTTCTGATCCCGATTTCTGGCCTCAATTTCTGATCCCGATTTCTGGCCTTGATTTCTGATCCCAATTTCTGATCTCGATCTCTGTCCTCAATTTCTGATCTCTGTTTCCGCTCTTGATTTCTAATTTCTTCCGCCTTTCTCTCTTCACATATGTAGAGAATTATAGGCCTCCTGGAATTTTAATCAATAGCTTTTATGCTTTTTTAATACTCTTTCAAAAGATTTACGAAAAGGACCGCTGCACAAAAGTCGCCTTCCTGCAAACGGTCCCCTTCTCTAATCTTCAAATGTCTCTTTTAATTTATCCATAAAGCCTTTTTTCTTTGGCTTTTCACTTTTCTTTTCTTCCTCTGCCGCTCTGCCCAGGGTATTGCCGGTCTCCTGGTCAAATTCCCGCAGTGCTTTCTTTGCGGCCTCGTTTAGCTTGGACGGCACGTCGATCACAAGCGTCACGTAGTGATCACCGCGGACATTTTTGTTGCGCAGTGACGGAACGCCTTTCCCCTTAAAACGAACCTTCGTATCTGTCTGTGTACCCGGCTTGATGGTATAAACAATATCGCCGTCCACGGTACTGATGCGGATATCCCCGCCAAGCGCTGCCTGTGCAA
Source organism: uncultured Lachnospiraceae bacterium (assembly GCA_948436005.1). Lineage (GTDB taxonomy): Bacteria > Bacillota > Clostridia > Lachnospirales > Lachnospiraceae > Choladousia. The sequence goes on along the minus strand of CAOJHI010000107.1, from coordinate 2,351 downwards.
ACGACATCGGAACAGTGGAATAGATATTCATATCCTGACGCTGGAAAATCGGATGACGTCCAACTACCACTTCTACGAGCAGGTCTCCCCGCGGACCGCCATTGCTGCCCGGTTCTCCTTTTTCCCGTATCCGGATGCTCTGGCCATTGTCAATACCTGCCGGAATCGTAACTTTAATCTTTTTCTTGCTGGATGTATAACCTGTTCCATAACAATCGGAACATTTTTCCCGGATAATCTTTCCGGTACCGTGACATTCCGGACACGTCTGGACATTCTGAACCGTGCCGAACAGGGATTGCTGAGTAAATACCACCTGCCCCTTACCGCCGCACTTCGAACATGTTTCCGGGCTGGTACCTGGCTTTGCGCCCGTGCCGTGACACTTGGTACACTCATCCTTTAACGAAAGCTCAATTTCTTTTTCGCAGCCGGAAATCGCTTCCTCAAATGTAATCCGGACGCTGGTCCGCACATTTGCGCCCTGCATCGGCCCCTGGGATGCGCCGCGCCGTCTGCCGCCGCCAAACAGGTCTCCAAAAATATCCCCGAAGATATCCCCCATATCGCCGCTGAAATTAAATCCGTCAAAACCGCCGAATCCACCGGCGCCCGGACCGCCCTGCTCAAATGCTGCGTGGCCGAACTGGTCGTATTGACGCCGTTTCTCCGGATCACTCAGCACTGCATATGCCTCTGATGCTTCTTTAAACTTTTTTTCTGCCTCGGCATCTCCTGGGTTCATATCCGGATGGTATTTTTTTGCAAGAACTCTGTATGCTTTTTTTAATGCGGCATCATCCGCATTTTTGTCTACGCCAAGGACCTCGTAATAATCTCTTTTATTTTCTGCCATAGATACCACCTACCTGACGATGCCCCTGAAGGCCTTTCCCTCAGGGGTATCGAATTGTGCTTATTTTCTGTTCTCTTTAAACCTCTCTGTAGTCTCCGTCCACTACATCATCATCCTGCGGAGCGCTTCCCTGCGCGCCTGCGCCGCTCATGTCCGGACCAGCGCCCTGTGCGCCTGCACCTGCCTGTGCCTGCTCGTAAACCTTCGCAAACAGCTTCTGTGCACTCTCCATCAGTTTTTCCTTGCCTGCCTTCAAATCTGCGATCTGCGCATCCGTCATCTCTTCCGGATTGGTCTTTTCCACCAGTTCCTTCAGAGCCTGGATATCAGCTTCAACTGCTGCCTTGTCAGCCGGATCGATCTTGTCGCCGACTTCCTCCAGAGCCTTTTCTGTCTGGAATACCATCGCATCTGCATCGTTTCTTGTGTCAATCGCTTCTTTTCTCTTCTTATCCTGAGCCTCGTACTCAGCAGCTTCTTTTACTGCCTTATCGATCTCGTCATCCGACATATTGGAACCGGAAGTAATCGTAATATGCTGCTCCTTGCCTGTTCCCAGATCCTTTGCAGATACATTTACAATACCGTTTGCATCAATGTCAAACGTAACCTCAATCTGCGGCACACCTCTTCTTGCTGGCGGGATTCCATCCAGACGGAACTGGCCAAGGGACTTGTTGTCCTTTGCGAACTGACGCTCACCCTGTACTACATGGATATCAACTGCTGTCTGGTTATCTGCTGCTGTAGAGAATACCTGGCTCTTCTTGGTCGGAATCGTTGTATTGCGCTCAATTAATTTTGTCGCAACACCGCCCAGTGTCTCAATGGACAGGGACAGAGGCGTAACGTCCAGAAGAAGGATATCGCCTGCACCGGCATCGCCTGCCAGCTTGCCGCCCTGAATGGAAGCACCGAGTGCAACACATTCATCCGGGTTCAGGCTCTTGTTCGGCTCATGTCCGGTCAGCTGTTTTACCTTATCCTGTACAGCCGGAATACGTGTGGAACCGCCAACCAGCAGTACCTTGGAGAGCTCGCTTGCCGCAAGTCCTGCATCCTTCAGAGCATTCTGTACCGGAATAATCGTGCGCTCCACCAGATCATGTGTCAGCTCATCAAATTTTGCTCTTGTCAGATCCATCTCGAAATGCTTCGGACCTGTCTCGTTCGCTGTGATGAACGGAAGGTTGATATTCGTTGTTGTGGAGGAAGAGAGCTCTTTCTTTGCTTTCTCAGCTGCTTCTCTCAGTCTCTGCAGTGCCATCTTATCGCCGGAAAGGTCAATACCTTCTTTTGCCTTGAAATCAGCGATCATATAGTCTGTAATCTTCTGGTCGAAATCATCTCCGCCCAGTCTGTTGTCACCGTTTGTCGCAAGTACTTCGATAACGCCCTCACCAATCTCAATAATAGATACATCGAACGTACCGCCGCCGAGGTCGTATACCATGATCTTCTGCTCTTTTTCGTTGTCCAGTCCGTAAGCCAGAGC
>CAOJHI010000106.1 GCA_948436005.1 uncultured Lachnospiraceae bacterium | reverse complement strand
CCTTCTGGAACTCATCAACTGCTTTGCGCAGCTGGTCTGCCGCAGATTCCTTGCCTGCACTGCGCAGCTTCTCTGCGACCTGGTCAAGCTCCGCTGCATGGTGCTCATTGTGCTTCAGCATATAGTCCAGCAACGCCACAAGCTTATCCCCCTGCGGCTCTTCATGCGCATGTCCGCCGCAGCCACTGCAGCCGCTCTCACAGCCACTATGTGTATGACTGTGCTCATGATCGTGCTCATCCTCATGTCCATGCTCGTGGCTGTGTGTATGCGTATGCTCATAAGTATGGGTATGAGCATGCTCATGGTCATGGCTGTGCGCACACAGATTTCCATTTTCATCATGAATCAAATGCATGAGTGTTCTCCTTTCTGGAAGAGTTTGTTATTTTTTTCACATGTCTGGTCATTCTTTGACATTTGGTGGTATTATACCATATGTTGTTGTCATTCTCAACAACCGCCGTGTATTTTTTTAAGAACTTTCCGCTTCCACTTTTTCACTTTTCACAAAAACGCCGCAGGAAAATCATGATAAATTCTCTCTGCGGCGTTTTCTGCTCTTTTATCTCTGAAAACTTTTGGTAAATATTTTTCTATATTATGTCTTTTCCTCATACTTCCCACGGAAGCAGGGGATTCTCCTGCTTGTTATCCCGCAGCATCAGATCAGAGACAGCCTCTTTTGGATTTTTGCCTTCAAACAACATCTTGTTTACCTGTTCAATGATAGGAAGCTCTACCTCATACTTTTTTGAAAGAAGCATTGCAGATTTGGCAGAATAAACGCCTTCCACAACCATATTTACTTCTTTCATAGCCTCCTCCATGGTATAGCCCTGGCCGATCAGAATTCCGGCTCTCCGGTTACGGCTGTGCATGCTGGCGCAGGTGACAATCAAATCTCCGATCCCGGTCAGGCCAAAAAAGGTTTCCGGCTTCCCTCCCATTTTGATGCCAAGCCGGCCGATTTCCACCATTCCTCTGGTGATAAGCGCCGCTTTTGCATTGTCACCATATCCCATGCCGTCCGCGATGCCAGCAGCCAGCGCAATCACATTTTTCAGTGCTCCGCCCAGCTCAATTCCAAGTATATCCGGACTGATATAAACGCGGAAAACAGGACTCATAAAAATCTGCTGAAGAAAACGGGCTGTCTTTTCACATTTGGCTCCGACCACACATGTCGTCGGCAGCCCTTTTGCCACCTCCTCTGCATGGCTCGGACCAGACAGAACTGCCGTTTCCGACTGCGGAATCAATTCTGAGACAATATCCGTCATAGTTGCCAGCGTGCTCTCTTCAATCCCCTTTGAAGCGCTGACAATCACGGTTCCTGCATCCACATAGCTGCTCATTTTTTCTGCTGTCTCCCGCACACAATGCGAAGGGACTACAAGAATCAAAATATCTTTCCCGGCAGACGCCTCCTGTAAATCTGACGTCACCCGGATTGCATCCGGAAGCCTTACTTCCGGCAACTTGGAAACCTGCCTTGTACTTCGTATCTGCTCAGCCTCTGCCTCGCGGTGAGACCACAGCGTTACTTCGTTTCCGTTTTCATTTAAAAGAATTGCGAGCGCGGTTCCCCAGCTTCCCGCTCCGATCACACCTAATTTTGCCATTGTTTTACCCTATTTTTTCTTTTTAAATAGATATGTTTTCCGTTCTTCATGATGCCACAGACGCTGTATATTAGACCGGTGCATCCAGAAAGCAAGCAGCGTCAGCACCGCACCGACTGCATACATTTCATTCAGATAATTCTGCGTCATCCCAAATACGCCCCGCTGTCCCATGATAACCAGCTCAATCATAAATCCGACGTATACGAGGAGTGAGCCAAGAGAAACGTAATGCGTCAAAAGCAGCGTAAGCGCAAATGTCACAAAACCAAACAGTGTCAGATACCAGTTCAGGGACAGAATAAGTCCTGCGGTTGCCGCAATCCCTTTTCCACCACGAAAATTCAGATAAAAAGGGAAATTGTGGCCAAAAATTACTCCTGCCGCTGTATAAAAAGACAGCAGAGGAAGCATATCTGCATGTGTGCCATGAAAAATCAAACGAATCACCCACACCGCTGCCACACACTTCAATGCATCACCGAGCAGCGTGATTGCCCCAGCCTTCGTTCCGAGCGTGCGCAGCATATTGGTCGTCCCGGCGTTTCCGCTTCCATGCTTGCGGATATCAATCCCGTGCAGGCGGCCATAAATATAACTGGTCTGAAACAGTCCGAACACGTATCCGACTGCCAGACAGATCAAGCGTTCCATCAGTTTTACTTATCCTTTCGTTCCCGGATGATAAATTTGAGCGACGTTCCCTTAAACCCGAACGTATCTCTGATTTTGTTTTCCAGATACCTGGTATACGAAAAATGCATCAGCTGCTTGTCATTGACAAAAATTACAAACGTTGGCGGCTTAACAGAAACCTGTGTAATGTAAAACAGCTTCAGACGCTTTCCTTTATCGGAAGGCGGCTGCTGCAGGGCCACTGCCTCTGCCATGATCTCATTGAGCACACCGGTCGCAACACGCAGCGTCTGATTCTCAATCACCATATTGATTGTCTCAAACAGTTTCGGAAGACGCTGGCCCGTTTCTGCAGAAATAAATATAATTTCAGCATACGGCATATAGGAAAGCACCTGCCTGATATCATTCGTATGCTTGTAGATTGTCTTGTCATCCTTTTCAATCGCATCCCATTTATTTACTGCAATGACAATTCCCTTGCCGCGGTCATGGGCGATTCCTGCAATCTTCGCATCCTGCTCTGTCACACCCTCTGTGGCGTCGATCATGATCACCACAACATCGGCGCGCTCAACGGCAGTCACAGTACGGATGATACTGTACCGTTCCAGCTCTTCTTTTATTTTATTTTTGCGCCGCAGACCCGCTGTATCAATAAATACGTACTCCCTGTCCTGCCATTTTACCGCTGTATCGACAGCGTCGCGCGTTGTCCCTGCAATGTCTGACACAATCAGCCGTTTTTCACCGAGCAGTTTATTAATCAGCGAGGATTTTCCGACATTCGGTTTTCCGACAATCGCAATACGAGGCCGGTCATCCTCTTCCTCATCCATCTGCTCTGGATTGAAATGGGCAATCACTGCGTCAAGCATATCGCCGAGTCCTGTTTTGTTGCCCGCAGAGATTGGATACGGATCGCCAATCCCGAGATTGTAAAACTCGTACACATCCGCAATATATTTCTCATAGCTGTCGACCTTATTTACCACAAGGACCACCGGCTTGTGCGAACGGCGCAGCATATCCGCCACCTTCGCATCCGAGTCCACCAGCCCCTGCTTGCAGTCTGTCATAAACAGAATGACATCTGCCGTATCAATCGCAACCTGCGCCTGCTCTCTCATCTGGGAAAGAATAATATCGCTGCTGTCCGGCTCAATTCCACCGGTATCAATCAGCGTAAAATTGATATTCAGCCATTCTACATCCGCATAAATACGATCCCTGGTCACACCGGGCGTATCTTTTACTATCGCAATGTTCTCTCCGGCCAGTGCGTTAAAAAGTGTGGACTTTCCAACATTGGGCCGGCCAACAATCGCCACGATCGGTTTACTCATCCGCTTCCTCCTCTTCCTGTGCGATATCCTGCCCGGTCACTGCACGGACAAAATCATATCCGCTTGATTTTACAATACGAATTTTGATTTGTAAAGCCCTTTCCAGCTGTTCCACCGTCATATCATCCAGAAAGACCTGTTCCCCGCTGCGCAGCATGCTGACCGGAAGCAAAAGCTCCTGCCCAAGCGGGCGGCCTTTCAGCTGTGCAAGCAGATCAGTACCCGTCAAAAGCCCGGAAACCGTAATCTTCTCCCCGAAAAAATCATTCCGGATCTCATAAATATGAAGCGTAACCTCCGGTGCATACGCACGGATTTCCTGATAAAGCTGTTCCAGATACGGCGCCGCCAGACGGCCTGTTGCCAACGACAGCTCCCGCGGCTGCGCACTGCTGCCGGACGTTTGGGACTGCACATTCTGTTTTCCAGTTTTCCAAATCCCGTTTTCCTGAACACTGTATTCCTGCATCTGTCTGCGTTTTTGGTTCTGCATCTTAGCGAGCGCCGCACGCGTTTCCTGCGCCAGAAGACGCATCATTCCCACGCCGTTTTCCAGCTGCAGATACCCGTCGTAGCGCGCTTCCTCCGGAAACGGCCTTCCTGCCAGGATATACCACTCGTCGGAAGCATGCATAAAATGCAGGCCGTATTCCTTATAAATCTTCTTCTGCCACGCTTCAATACAATCAATCACCGCGCAGGCATCCTCTTTTTCAAATCCTTCCAGTGGATAGAGCCCGTCCCGGAACTTCGTAAGCCCTACCGGAACCACGGATACACTGCGAAGATACGGCAGATATTCCGTCAGCTTCTGAATGGAATATTCCAGCTCCGCGCCGTCGTTGATGCCCTTGCACAAAACAATCTGTCCGTTCATCTCAATGCCCGCCTGCGCCAGGCGCTTTATTTTCGGGAAAATATCCCCGGCAAACCGGTTGTTCAGCATTTTGCAGCGCAGCTGCGGATTCATGGTATGGAAAGATATATTGATCGGCTCAAGATGGTACCGGATAATCCGGTCAATATCATGGTCGCTCATATTGGTGAGCGTCACATAATTTCCCTGCAAAAAAGAGAGCCTTGAGTCGTCATCCTTAAAATACAGCGTATCCCGCATTCCCTTTGGCATCTGGTCAATAAAACAGAAGATGCACTTATTCCGGCAGGAGCGGTATTCATCCATCAGAGAATTCTCAAAAGTAATTCCAAGATCTTCCTCGAACTCCTTCTCGATCTCAAGCTCCCATTCTTCTCCGTCTGCCTTTCGGACCAGTACGGTCAGATATTCTTCATTGATATAATAATGATAGTCAAAAATATCCTCGATCTCCTGTCCGTTTACTGCGAGCAGCACATCCCCCGGCTCCAGCTCCAGTTCCTCTGCAATGCTTCCGGGACAGACGCTTTTTATTTTGTGTTCCATGCACTTCTTTTTCATCTTCTATAATTTAACTCCTGTTATTTTCGCGATCTTTCTCAACGTTACCATATCCGCCCTGAAAATGCAACCCGGGCTGTCAATAAGACGGTATTTTCATTTAGAATGCGCAAAAGCGCATTTGCCGCGCCAGAGCGGTGCTGCCTGCTGCTGATTTCTTCTTCACGAGCTGCGATCCTGCCGGAGGATTTTATCGTATGGGAGACGAAGTTTCCTATTACGTTACGATGAAAAAGCTGCCACAAAGCAGAAGAAAGTAAATTCCTTTCTATCTGCCTTGCAGCAGCTCCCTCAATTATTTTTCATTGCCGGAAACGCCCTGAAACTAGATTCCGGTATTTTACATAAAAGCTTGGCGCTTACTCTACATTCACGGTCAGGCTGTTTTCGCCTACGGTAATTGTATGCTCGCCTGCGCCCTCCAGCGTTACTTCCATTGTAACGATCGCGAAATCTCCGCCTTCCACGCTCACAAGCTGAGACCCTACAACCTGATCTTTGTCATACGCCTCTGCGAAGATTGTTCCGTCTGCTCCGGCATTTTCTGCGATCATATAGATATCAAATGGTTCGCCGGATTTCTGTGTCTTATTTACAGCAACAGTAACTTCCTGCATACCTCCTCTGGATTCACGCTCCACCGTTGCCAGTTCCGTATCCATAACCAGAGTATTCAATTTGATATCAGCCGCTTCACCGTATTTCATGCCAAACTCAGCCGGATACAGAACATCACCCATATTATTTGCGAGCTCTGCAGTCGGATTCTTTCTTACGGTTGCTGCCATATACAGTCTTGTTGCCGGGTCTACACCTGTGTCATAAGCAAGCTCACCCCATGCGGCAAGTGCATCCTCAGTATTCCGTGCAATTTCATACATCAGTCTTCCGGATGGCTCGCGGTCTCCAAAAAGCATCTCAGCCAGTACAGACGGCAGAGTATGTGTAAAGAAATTGCCCATTGTGGAACCGTGGTCAGGCTGTGCATTGTAGGTCAGCATCAACAGTGCGGCGCTGTTTTCAGCAGTCAGCGTATTCGGCTCCACAGAACCGGTCGCAAAGCTTCCGTTTGCTGCTTCTACTGCAAGAACAAGCGGCTTACCTGCAGCGTTTGCTTCCTCGATAATATACTGTGCGCTCTCATCAACGTCGCTGATACGTGAAACGACAACATCCGCTTCTTCAATCGTCTCCACAACTTCCGTGTATGCTCCGATTGCAGTCTTGTCCATGTCCTCGGTATCAATATCGGTATCGTATACAAACACTTTTGTGCCTGCTGCCAACGGAAGGATGTTATTGTCATTCTTCAGAAGTACCGTTGATTCAGTCTGGAGTTTCTTTTCCATCTCATTCATCTCATCGGTGCGTGCCGCATAAACGTCATCAATGGTCGTCAGTTCGAACTGGTCTGCCTTGTATGCCTCGCTTGCACAGAGATCAAGGATCTCATCTGCACTGCGGTAAGGATCTTCAAACAGCCCCAGGACAAATTTATTTTTGAGTACCCGGCGGCAGGAGCGGTCAACGAGTTCCATGCTGATTGTTCCGTCTTCAATGCCTTCTTTTACAATTTCCGGCCAATGCATCAGCATACGTCCCGGATAATTCTCATCAATATATGCCTGACTGCAATCCGTTCCATCCGCTGCAAAGAAACCGCCGTACTGGTCTACATCTGCTTCCAGAATCGTTGCGTACAGTTCTTTTGCGGACATCTGGGTAAGATCTCTTCCATCCGGTGTAAATCCTGTAGCAGAAGGCTCTGCCATAAACAGCGGCCAGTCTGTCACGACAATTCCCTCATAACCAAGGTCATTTCTCAGAATTCCCATAGTCTCTGCATCGTAATTGACATTGCACTCATTCAGTCCATAGCCGTTATTCAGCATGATCCAGGAAGTTCCTGCGTCCACAGCTGCTTTCCAGCCTACCATCCAGCTGTCAAGCAGATTTGCCGGGCTCTTTGCTCCCGCATAGTTAGAACGTCCACCGCGGGCAATGTAATGCTTCGTACATGCATTTACGCCATTCTCTTCGTAGGCTTTTGTCTCAACAGCCGTATATTTGGCAATGTTATTTACCTCATCGCCATACCAGCTTCCGATTTCCACACCGTATGTATGGAACGGTACATGATAACCGATCGCGGCTTCCTCTTTTGCATACTGCGCAACCATGTTGTAAAGAAGCTCTTCGTCATGCGCAATACCGAACGCATAGTTCGCCATATTGACCATACCGGCCCATGTATTGTAAGAACGGTCACAGCTGAGTACAACCGGAATGCCGAGACGTGCGCTTTCTGCGATCTCCTGAATCTCATTGATTTCCTTCTGCTGCTCAAGTGGTGTACCATTTACATTATGAAGGAAGGTTGTGTTATAATCAGAAATAATCTGATGGTAAATCGGTGTATACATATCGCCGTTTACTTCAATCTGATCTTCATTGCTGTACATAAATTCTTCCGTGTACGGATAAAGAGATGTAAAGGTACCGCCTGTTGTCATATGGAACAGGGTTCCCACTTTTTCATCCAGCGTCATCTGTGACAGAAGGTCTTCCACACGGTCATTTATATCCGCCCGCCAGTCTTCGTAGACGTCCAGTTCGCCGTCAGCGTCCAGATCCTTAAATTTCAGGCCATCCACTTCGATCATCTTTTTGGTGTGCGTTTCCAGTCCCACCTGCTCGCCGTCAGCCTCTACAACTTCCACCTGAATTTCAAACGGAATCTCATAAGAGCCTTCTGTTCCCTCTGCTGCAAAAGCAGACATCGGCACGGAAGTTACCATCATTCCAAGTGCCATCAGCATTGCAATACGTTTTTTCATTTCTCTTCTCCTTTTCTTTCCTTTTTTATAGTCAGTTTCATGCTATCTGAATTATGGTGCAGCTCATTCGTCTGCTTTTACGGAAAATGCGGCGCAGGATTCGCCGGCAAGCTCCAGAATCTGCTCCATCGGCGCCCCGTCCAGCGGGTGTTCACTTGTGCTGACCCAGCTCAGTACCCCTCTCCTGGCTTCCAGCTTCCCGGTATCCAGTTCTTCATAAGAACAGCAGGAAACTACGCCGTCCTTCAGAGCAATCACCGTCTCTTCCGGTTCCCCGAAAACAAAATAAGAAAGGTCTTCCTCCGCGTCATAATATACCGCTACATTTTTCTGGGTCAGCTCCGGCATTTCCTCATCCTCTTTCCAGGGGAGTTCACAGGCCTCAATCCCGTTTCCATCTGCATTCACTTCCCATATGCCAACCGCTTTTGTTCGTTTGCGGGTAACATAGGATGTGATTATTTCCAGACGGCCATTTCCATCCAGATCTGTGAGGACATAACTGCCTCCCTTTGTCGGTTTCCAGGTCTTTACATTCGCAATCAGAATGTTGACCTGATCCGATGGTGAAAGCGCCTCCGCAGCATATGCCGAGCCCGCAGACATTCCAACTGCAAGCGCTGCTATCAATCCTGCCATCCAGATTTTTTTCTTCATTTGATTCACCTCCTGCCTTTGATTGACATCGTCTGTGACTTGTATTACAATAGCATGCAGGCAAAAAAAATACTAATACCATGCCGTGAAATGACCGTTTTTGTGGCCAAATGCACAAAAATGTGTTCTTTATTTTGCGAATGGTATCCTCGCTTTCATTTCATATCAGGAGATCAATCTATGGAAACTTTTAGAATTGCGATCTGTGATGACGAAATACTTCTTCTTCCGCATTTATCAGCAATGATCCGGAGGTATTTCACAACGCAGAATCTGACCTGTGAAACTGTGACGTTTTCTTCTTCCACAGAATTATCGGAGCAAATCCGGAAAAACAATTTTTTTGACCTCTATTTTCTTGATATTGATATTCCGGAATTAAACGGAATTACACTGGCAGAAAAAATCAAACAAAAAGATGGGAATGCACGGATTATTTACGTATCCGCAAAAGAAGATATGGTATTTCAGACTTTTAAAACACAGCCTCTGGCTTTTGTACGGAAAAATTGTTTTTCTGATGATATGACAGAAGCTATGAACACCATCATGAAATATTTGAAAAGACCACAGGATACAATCGTGACGCTGGAAGACTCGCTCGGACATCCGGTCCGCATTCATGTAAACCGCACGATTTACATTGAAGCAAAGGACAATTATCAGTATATTATAAGTGCCGGAAAACAGGAAATGGTCCGTTGTTCCATCGCGGAACTTGAAAAGGCGCTGGAACCATATCGCTATATCCGTGTTCATCGAAGCTATCTGGTTAACTATAAATACATTCGCCGGATTAATTCGGACCATATTTTGCTGGATGACGGACGGTCGCTGCCTATGAGCAGGCTGCGCAAAAAAGAAATACGGCAGCTGTTTATGGAATACGATCTTTCCTAGAAATTCAGTGAAGATTATTACATATTCATACAATTCAGGAGATTATTATGTTGCCAACTGCACAATTACCACTCATTGCATTTATCATCCAGACATCCATTCATATTTTGGGACATATCGCAGATGCCGGCCTTTTTGTATATCTGGTCAACTGCTATTTTACCCCAAAGAAACATGATTTCGTTTTCAGGCAGCCAAATATTTTTGTCATTGTTATTTTTGCTTTCACTCTCTATCTGACCGATATTCTGTCCAATTATAATTTCTTTCCATATGTAACGGTAATGATTCTTCTGCCGCTTCTCTACAGTGTCTTTTATTTTCAGGGACAGCTTATTACAAAAGCGGTTCTCTGTTTTGTGTTAACGTATCTGATTATTAGCTTTGAAGCCCTGATCATCCATCTTCGCCCCCGTGAGACTGATACTGCTGTTGCATACCTTGTGCTCTCTTTGTTTCTGTTTTTTATGCAAAGAATCGGCGTAAAACTGCTCCTGTATTTTATTATCCAGAAAATCCTGCTCTGGCCCAAAGAACATAATATTGAGCTTCCTGTTTCCTACTGGATTCTGCTTTTTCTTCTTTCGCTCGGAGGCTTTCTGTTTGATATTATTTTTGCAATACCAAGGCTCCTGCCCAGCTATCCGCAGCGCATTCTTCTGACGCTGTATCTCAGCCTGATTCCTGTGGGACTGCTTTTCATGATAAAATATGTCTCCCTGGCTGCCGAAAAGAACAAGACTGCCAATGCCCAGATTGTCCAGACACGAGTACAGAACCAGTACCTGCGGCAGCAGATTGATATGATGGATTCTCTGAAAAAATTCCGGCACGATTACAAATCCCAGCTTTTTGCCATGGATACACTTCTCGAAGCCGGAAAACTGGAAGAACTGCACGAATACCTTTTATCCCTCCACCAATATCAGTACGATGGGATTCACCTGCGCCATTTTGTG
>CAOJHI010000105.1 GCA_948436005.1 uncultured Lachnospiraceae bacterium | reverse complement strand
CAATACAGCGCCTGCAGGCAGCGTTCCGCTCATTCTCGCTCTGCATGGTACGGGTGACGATCCACTGATGTATGTGGATGAGATTGGCCTGCTGGAGGTTGCCGGCCAGGAGGGGCTCGCAGTGGTTGCTCCGTTTGAAGAAGAGCTTGTAGTGGTTCATGAAGGCGCCCGTGTCGTGATGGGTGTACCGATTTATGAGGGTATCGGCACACAGGTATGGCCGATGTTGATTGACTATATGCTTGAAAAATATCCTGCTCTTGATGCGTCTCGCGTGTATGCGACCGGTTATTCTCTGGGTGGCGGCTCTACGTACCGTGCCGTTTATGGAGGACTTGAGAAGGTTGCGGCTGTTGTGCCGATGGCTGGTATGCATGACGATATGATTTATCCGAGTACGCCGGAAGAGGATGCGGCGCTGGATGCAGTAGATATGCCTTGCATGATTCTGACCTCAACGTTTGACCTTGGCTTTAATCAGGAGGAAGGACGCCTGACAGACAATACGCTCAAAACGGTTGATATTTTCTGTAAGGCAAATAATATCGATGTGCCGGAGTTTGATTTTGAAAAGTATCCGATGATCGGCCTGCCGTCTGATGAGATGGATGTGTTTACGATTGGAGGAGAATGGCGCAGTTTCCTGTGGTCAATGGAGAATGAGGCAGGAGTGCCGATGGTAAATGTGTCTTGTACGGAAAATCTGACCCACTCTCTGTATCCTGGTTATGGAGAGCTTGCATGGAATTATATGAAACATTTCAGCCGTAATCAGGAAACTGGCAGCGTAGAGTATCAGCCATAGGCTGTTTTACTTGATGATAAATAAATGATATGGAGGGTTATGTATGAAAAAACAAAAATTATTCGCTTGTTTGCTGGCAGCAGGAATGGCAATGTCAGTAGGAAGTCCGGTACTGGCAGGTAATTTTACAGGTGAATTAGGGAATGAAGCCACATTTGAGACTCTGCTGGAAGCACATGCAAATGCGCCGGCTGTGGTTCAGGGGATTGTAGAGAATGAGAGCAAAACTTTTGTCGGCCATCCGGCATTGGAGGAATATCCGGACGGAACGACGTTTGTTTATAGGTCAGCAAACCAGTATGCAGGAAGAGCGGCAGCACGTTTGAATTCTAATATTATTGTTGCAGCCGGACAGCATTTTGCCGATAAGGATGAGGCGTTTGCGTACCTGAAAGAGCTTGGTGTAATTGATCTTATTGACCAGGCAACAGGAAGCGTTGTTCTTCTCACACCAGAAGGAGAAACGTTCGGACAGGCAGATGTAAAAGACTATTATTCTCTGCAGACTGCAATGCTTTCACAGAAAGCAGGTGGGACAGATGAGGAAGGCAACCCGGTTTCCTATGCGGATGCAGAATACTTTGGCGGTTATGGCTATGTATACTATATCGGAATTGGCGACGGTGCAACGTTCTTCAATAATTATCTTTCCGTAGAGGAAGACTTTGCCGGAAGAATCGCAGGCGCGCTGCTGGTTGACGGGGATATGCACAGAATCCGCGAGCCGGAAGTCATGGTACCGGTATACCTTGTGAACGGAAAAGACGAGGTTGTTGAGAAGTACAAAGAAATTAACGGGACAGATGCAGTTGCACGTGATGATGAAAAGGAAGTACACTACAATCAGGCATGGCCGCTGCGCAAGGTTATTGTAGAGGAACAGGAAAATCCGGATCTGGCAGAAGTAATCAAGTCCGCGTATTATGGAATGTTTATCAAAGCAATGCGTGTACCGGTACTTCCGCAGGGAATCAACAGCGGCGGAACGGAATTCGCAGGTTACGGCTTTGATGAAGCGCCATACTCCCTGTGTGAACGCAATGCACTGATTGACGGAAAAACAGAAGATGGAATTTATCTGATTGAGCATCAGATGGATGATGACCGTTTTGCTGATCTTGTAACAAAGGAAGAGCAGAAGACAGTGGATGGCGCTGTTTATGCACCTGCAGGAGAATATCTGGATGTATGGTATGAGTATATTCCGGAAGAGGTACTGAATGGAACAGCACCTGAGAAATCTGTACCGTTGATTCTCGGCAGCCATGGATTCGGCGATGATGCGCGCGTATTCGTGGAAGAAAATGGCCTTCTGAATCTTGCCGGCAGAGAGAGACTGGCTGTGGTAGCTCCGGATCATCAGGTAATCGGCGAGATAGAAGGAGAGGCACTGATCAGACTTGTGAAGTATATGCTTGAGACGTATCCGGCACTTGATCCGAGCCGTGTTTATGCGACAGGCTATTCCATGGGCGGAGGCACCACCTATACAGTTGGATTCCAGGAGCCGTCCCTGTTTGCAGCAATTTCACCGTGTGCAGGTTCACCGGTAACAATCACAGAAGAGCAGAGAAGCTACTTTGATACAGTTGATCTTCCGTGTCTCTTTACACTGACGACCTGGGATACCGCGAGACGTCTGGAGGCTATGGAAGGAAATATTAATGAGTTTGAGCAGGGTATTGTTGAACTCTGGTGCAACCTGAATGGCATTGAGCTTCCGGCATATGATTTTGAGGCTTATCCGTATTTTGGCCAGAAGGGTGACAAGCTGGTTGTAGATACTGTTAATGATGAGTTTGAAAAAGATACGTGGTATATGAATAATGAAAACGATGTACCGATGGTTGCTTTCACACTCATTCAGGGTCCGGTTCATGCATTGTATCCGGAATATGCAAATATCGTGTGGGATTTCATGAAACATTATACGAGAAATGTGGAAACAGGAGAAGTGATTTACAATCCATATACTAAATAGGAACTTTCAGGAAAAACAGGAAAGGAAGGAGTTTGGATTATGAAACATTCCATGAAAATGGTGGCCGCACTGGCAGCTGCAATGGTGTGCGGTCTGAGTGCAGGGGCAGAGGAAATACCGAAATATGAACAGCATTTTGCAAATGAGGCAACATTTGAGACGCTGGAGGAAGCGCACCAGAACGGCTCAGCTGAACTGAATGCCCTGACAGGAAAGAATTATATGCCGGACCCGGCACTGGATACTTATACGGCAGGTACAACATACGTGTACCGTTCTGCGGGAGTCTTTACGAATGTGAGCGCAGCTTACCGTATGAACACGAACGTGTTGGTATACTCAGATCAAACCTTCGAAAACAAAGAAGCTGCACTGGATTATCTGAAAGAGCTGGGTGTGACAGATCTGATTGATGAGGCATACGGAAGTGCGGTTCTTGTTACTCCGGCAAATCCGGAAGCAGGTTTCGGAGCAGCTGATCAGTATGATTACCTGAAACTTCAGTCAGCTATGTGCAATCTGGGCTTTTCTGTTCGTGATGCTGATGGAAATGCAACGCTTTATGCAGATAATACGTACTTCGGAGGCCTGACCTACCGGTATTTGATCGGAGTTGACGGCGGAGCAGATTTTCTCTGTGATTACGTTTCCGGCACACTTGACTATGTAAGCCGCGTGGGCGGTATGCTGCTGGTGAATCCGTCCATGAACAAGGCAATTGATGTGGCAGGCGAGGTTCCGGTATACCTGGTAAACAGCCCGGATGAAGTATTTGAGAAATTCCAGCAGGCCAATGGAGCATATGCTTCTGAGGAAAATGCAGATCAGATGGTATATTTTAATCAGACCTTCCCGACACGCCGCGTTATGGTTGCAAAGGATGGAGAAAAGGCACTTGCAGAATACGTAAAAGACGCTTACTATTCTCTGTTTGTAAAAGCAATGCGCACGCCGGTTGTAAAAGCAGGCTTGTTTGTCGCAGCGAATGAATTCAGCGGCTACAGCTGGAATCAGGCTCCGTATACGCTGACAGAGCGCAATGCGGTTCTGAAGGCGTTACGGCAGACGGCATTCATGTAGTAGAGCATTATGAGGATCGTTTCTCCTCAATGCAGGCAGAAAACGGTGAATACCTGTCCACCTGGTATGAGTTCCTGCCGGAAGAAGTTCTGGACGGAACTGCAAAAGAGCACAGCATTCCGCTGATTCTCTGCAACCATGGAGGCGGAGACGACCCGGTACAGGCTGTTGATGAGCTGGGAATGATTACAATTGCAGGAAAAGAGAGAGTTGCACTGGTTGCACCGCGTTATGCGACAGATATGCCGGGCAATTCTATGATGGGGCCGTCCCCGTTTGACGTAAACGGAGAGTCTTTGCCGGCTCTGGTGCAGTACATGCTTGATACGTATCCGGCACTTGATCCGGAACGCGTTTATGCAACCGGTTATTCAATGGGTGGTGCAGCGACTGTCTGTGCAATTGAAACTGCGCCGAAGCTTTTTGCAGCAGGAGTTCCGATGGCAGCTGGTACGCGGTGGGGACTTTACATTCCGACCGAAGAGGAAGCAGCAGTATTTGATGAATGCGATGTAGCGATGATGTTCACTACCTCTGAATTTGACCTGCCAAGCGCAATTGACCAGGCAGCGGGAACGATTGGAGAAGGATACCAGGGCTGTATTAAGCTGTTTGCTGAATTTAATGAAATGGGTGAGCTGAATTATGATTTTGAAGCATATCCGTTTGTCGGATTTAAGGCAGACAAGATTGTAACAACGCTTTTGAATGATGAGTATGAGAATAAGACATGGTACTTCAACAATGAAGCAGGTATCCCGATGATCAGTGTAAACTACACAGAACTGCTGCCACACGGCCTGCATCCGGATTACGGTACACTGGCATGGAACTTTATGAAGAACTACAGACGCGATGCTGAGACAGGCGAGATCATTTATGCAAAGTAAAAAAATTCCTAAATGAGCAGGAGCCGGCGCGGCTCACATAAATGCGATGTGGAAGCAGAAAAGGAAGGAGTTTACTTATGAAACATTCCATGAAAATGATGGCTGCGCTGGCAGCGGCACTGTTGTGCGGACTGAGCGCAGGGGCAGCGGAAATCCCGAAATACGAACAGCATCTTGCAAATGAGGCATCGTTTGAAACTCTGGAGGAAGCACATCTGAACGGTGTGACGGAGCTGAATGCGCTGACAGGGAAAGAATATATGCCGGATCCGGCACTTGATACCTATACGGCAGGCACAACATATGTTTACCGTTCGGCAGGAACGTATACGAATGCAAGTGCAGCATACCGTATGAATACTAATATTTTAGTTTATACGGACAAAGCGTTTGAGAGTAAAGACAATGCACTGGATTATCTGAAGGAGCTGGGTGTGAAGGATCTGATTGATGAGGCCTGCGGAAGTGCAGTTCTCGTTACGCCGGCAAATCCGGAGGCGGGCTTCGGCGCAGCAGACCAGTATGATTATCTGAAACTTCAGTCAGCGATGTGTAATCTTGGCTTTTCTGTTCGCGATGCAGAAGGAAAGGCGACGTACTATGCAGATAATACATACTTCGGCGGACTGACCTACCGGTATTTGATCGGAATTGACGGAGGAGCAGATTTCCTTTGCGACTATGTTTCAGGAACGCTCGATTATGTGAGCCGTGCAGGCGGCATGCTGCTTGTGAATCCGTCCATGAACAAGGCAATTGATGTGGCGGGTGAGGTTCCGGTATATCTTGTAAACAGCCCGGATGAAGTATTTGAGAAATTCCAGACAGCAAATGGAGCGTATGCATGTGAGGAGACGGAAGACCAGGTGGTTTATTTCAACCAGACATTCCCGGCACGCCGCGTTGCAGTTGCAAAAGATGGTGGCAAGGCAGTTGAAGAGTATGTAAAGGATGCTTATTACTCCCTGTTTGTAAAGGCGATGCGTACACCTGTTGTAAAGGGCGGATTGTTTGTTGCAGCAAGTGAATTCAGAGGGTATAGCTGGAACCAGGCTCCGTATACGCTGACAGAGCGCAATGCGGTTCTGAATGGTGTTACTGCTGACGGCATTCATGTAGTAGAGCATTATGAGGATCGTTTCTCCTCAATGCAGGCAGAAAACGGTGAATACCTGTCCACCTGGTATGAGTTCCTGCCGGAAGAAGTTCTGGACGGAACTGCAAAAGAGCACAGCATTCCGCTGATTCTCTGCAACCATGGAGGCGGAGACGACCCGGTACAGGCTGTTGATGAGCTGGGAATGATTACAATTGCAGGAAAAGAGAGAGTTGCACTGGTTGCACCGCGTTATGCGACAGATATGCCGGGCAATTCTATGATGGGGCCGTCCCCGTTTGACGTAAACGGAGAGTCTTTGCCGGCTCTGGTGCAGTACATGCTTGATACGTATCCGGCACTTGATCCGGAACGCGTTTATGCAACCGGTTATTCAATGGGTGGTGCAGCGACTGTCTGTGCAATTGAAACTGCGCCGAAGCTTTTTGCAGCAGGAGTTCCGATGGCAGCTGGTACGCGGTGGGGACTTTACATTCCGACCGAAGAGGAAGCAGCAGTATTTGATGAATGCGATGTAGCAATGATGTTCACTACCTCTGAATTTGACCTGGCGAGCGCAATCAATCAGGCGGCAGGAACAATTGGAGAAGGATACCAGGATTGCATCAAATTGTTTGCTGAGTTTAACGAGATGGGCGAGGTGAATTATGATTTTGAGGCATACCCGTTTGTTGGAATGAAAGCAGATAAAATTGTACGCACGCTTCTGAATGATGAGTATGAGAATACAACATGGTACTTCAACAATGAAGCAGGTATCCCACTGATCGGTGTAAACTACACAGAACTGCTGCCGCACGGTCTGCATCCGGATTACGGAACACTGGCATGGAACTTCATGAAGAACTACAGACGTGACGCTGAGACAGGCGAGATCATTTATGCGAAGTAAAAAAATCCTTAAATGAGCAGGAATGAGGTATGACAGCATATATGTGCTGAAAAGATGACAAAAATTGTATCCAAATAGAGTAGTATAACCTGTTTAAAATGGTCAGAAACGAGAGGTTCGTTTCTGACCATTTTTTGTCGTATAGGAAAACAGTAATTTAATCAGGATTTCCATAGGAAACGTTCTCCTGTCGACTTTTTTATAGAAAGGTTCTTGACATTAATCCGAAATCGGATTATAATTGCCGTCATAAGTCCGATTTCGGATTATAGTTTAATGTGTGAGTCCGGAAATAGCTGACATTTGTATCAGCAGGATTTGATTTGAAAAGAGGAGGATGTACTGGTATGGTATACGGAGAGCGGCGGGAATTAAAGGAGTTTAACGGTCTGTTTAAGGAAATGATGGATTTATACTATGAGACAGCGCTGCGATCAGGAATTTCAAACAGTGCCTATGATATTTTTTATGCCATGGTCGAAATGGGAGACGGGTGTCTGCAAAAGGATATTGCCGATTATTATCATATGAGCAGGACAACGGTGAATTCGTCTTTGAAAAAGCTGGAGGAGCAGGGATATATTTTCATGGAAAAGGGGCAGGGGAAGAATAAGCTTTTGCACTTGACTGACAGAGGAAAACAGCTGGTGCAGGAGCGGATTATTCCGGTTATGGATATGGAAAACAGTATTTACAGGGAAATGAAAAACGGAGATGCGGGAGAATTTCTGCGCCTGCTTAAGGAATATGTGACGATTTACAGAAAAAAGATGAAAGAGCAGGGAGAAGGAACAGGATATGAAAATAAGAATTCAGCTGTCTGACCATTTTACATACAGAAGATTGATCCGGTTTGTGTTGCCGTCGATTATGATGATGATTTTTACGTCAATCTACGGTGCGATTGACGGACTGTTTGTGTCGCAGTTTGCCGGTAAGGAAGCGTTCACTGCGGTAAATCTCATTATGCCTTTTGCGATGCTGCCGGGGGCCTTTGGGTTTATGCTTGGCACAGGCGGTAGCGCGGTTGTTGCAAAGACGCTCGGAGAGGGGCAAAAGGAGCGGGCAAACGAATATTTTTCGATGATGGTTTACACTTCAATTGTAGGAGGTATCGTACTTACTGTGGCCGGCATTCTGACTGTGCCTCTGGCAGCCAGGGCGTTTGGAGCGCGCGACGCGATGCTGGATGCATGTGTTATTTATGGCCGCATCCTGTTTGCTGCGCTGCCGCTGTTCATTCTGCAAAATATTTTTCAGAGCTTTCTTGTGACAGCGGAAAAGCCCTCGTTCGGGCTTGCGGTCACTGTGGCGGCAGGCCTTACGAATGTAGTGCTGGATTATCTGTTTGTGGCAGTTTTTCAGTGGGGAATCGAAGGCGCGGGTATTGCGACCGGAATCAGCCAGGCGGTAGGAGCAGTAATTCCACTTGTTTACTTTATTCGGAAAAATGACAGTTTGCTGCATCTTACAAGACCTGTGTTTTATGGACGGACCCTGTGCAAAGCATGTCTGAACGGCTCTTCTGAGCTGATGACGAATATTTCGATGTCACTTGTGAATATTTTGTATAACTATCAGCTGATGCGTTTTACCGGAGAGGACGGTGTGGCAGCGTACGGCGTTATTATGTACGTAAACTTTTTCTTTGTAGCTGTTTTTATCGGGTATTCCATAGGAACTGCGCCGATTGTCAGTTTCCATTATGGAGCAGGCAATCAGCAGGAGCTTCGCGGCATTTTCAGCAAGAGCAATGTTCTAATGGCAGGATGCGGTTTGGCAATGGTGCTGCTGGCACTGGGGCTTTCCGGTCCCCTGGCACGCGTGTTTGTGGGATACGATGCGGGGCTAATGGAACTGACAAGACATGGATTTGCGATTTACAGCCTTTCTTTTGCTGTGATGGGAATGAATATATACGGTTCCGCGTTCTTTACAGCGCTCGGAGACGGACTGATCTCTGCGTTGATTTCCTTTTTGCGAACCCTTGTTTTCCAGTTGGCATCGGTTTTGATCCTTCCGCTTCTTTTCGGTGCGGACGGAATCTGGATGGCGGTTGTTGTATCCGAGGTGCAGGCGTTTATCGTCACAGTTTTACTGCTGTTCAAAAAACGCAGTACCTATCACTATTTTTAAAGTTGCCATGGAAAGGATATCAGGAGGCGCGGTGCTTTGCGAGAGGAAGTTTGTGAAGATACCGTGCTCTCCGGGAGAAAAGTTTGGAGAGACCATGGGTTTGTATGGAAAAAGAGAGGTGTTCATGATAATATAAAAGAAGCTGTTTTTTACTCTACCCGGAGAGCAGCGTAGACACAGAGGAGCGATGAAATACAGCAGAGAGGAGAATTGATACAGGATGGACGGAGTAAAAAAGAATTTTGGATTTGGCTATATGCGTCTGCCGATGGTAAACGGAGAGGTGGATGTAAATGAAACGAATAAAATGGTTGACGCTTTTATTGAAAATGGATTCAATTATTTTGACACAGCGCATGGGTATTTAGACGGAAAAAGCGAAAAGGCATTAAAAACCTGCCTTACGGACCGCTATGAAAGAAATCAGTATATTCTAACGAATAAACTGACAGATGTCTATTTCAAAAAGGAAGAAGAGATCAGGCCACTTTTTGAGCAGCAGCTGGAGGCGTGCGGTGTAGAATATTTTGATTACTATCTCATGCACTCACAGGGGGCAGAGAATTTTGAGCATTTCAAAAAGTGCAGAGCCTATGAGACAGCGTTTGCACTGAAAGAAGAAGGTAAGATAAAGCATGTAGGCATTTCTTTCCACGATACTGCAGAGGTTCTGGAGCAGATTCTGACAGAGTATCCGCAGGTGGAGGTTGTGCAGATTCAGTTTAACTATGTGGATTATGACGATCCGGCCGTGCAGAGCCGGAAATGCTATGAGGTCTGTCGGAAGTTCGGCAAGCCGGTAATTGTTATGGAACCAGTCAAAGGCGGCAATCTGGTAAATCTGCCGGAAACTGCAAAGACCGTCCTGGAGGAGCTTCACGGCGGCAGCCCAGCAAGCTACGCCATCCGTTTTGCAGCGGGCTTTGAAGGAATTGAGATGGTATTGTCCGGAATGAGCAATTACGGTCAGATGGCTGACAACATCAGCTACATGAAGGATTTCAAGCCTCTGTCCGAAAAAGAAATGGAAGCAGTGAACAAAGTGCAGGAAATTTTCCGTTCCATGCATTTGATCCCCTGCACGTCCTGCCGCTATTGCACAGCAGGATGCCCGAAACAGATCGCAATCCCCGATCTGTTTGCTGTAATGAACATGAAACAGATTTACCACGACTGGAACGCAGACTATTACTATGACATACATACCAGCGGAAGCAAGCCCAAAGCCTCTGACTGTATCAAATGCGGAAAGTGCGAAAAAATCTGCCCGCAGCATCTCCAGATTCGCGATCTGCTGGCCGACGTGGCAAACGAGTTTGAAACAAAATAAATTCAAATGGATAAGAAAGAAACAAATTTGAAACGAAAAGAGTCTCTTAAATGCTTTAACAGAGAAGAGTAATAAAAAAATCATAAACCTTAAAAGGCCATCGAAAAACAGTCTCCGGGCAGCCGGGGCAAAATAAGAGGTGACTTGTCTGCTGGAACCTCGTTTTTGCCCCGGCTGCCCGGAGACGTCC
>CAOJHI010000104.1 GCA_948436005.1 uncultured Lachnospiraceae bacterium | reverse complement strand
GGACAGAGCAGTATCCGATGACAGGCGGAACGTATTCCGGAGATAATGCAAACGGCAGATTTGAGTCCGTGTGGTGGACAACGGATCAGCTGGCAGAGGATTCACCGTATCTTGGAAAAGAATTTGATTATACGTGGATTGATATTTTCCAGGATAATGTGCCTGATCTGAATTTTGATAACCCGGAAGTTCGTCAGGAGTTTATTGACTGTGCAAACTTCTGGCTGGATCTCGGCTTTGATGGCTTCCGTCTTGACGCAGCGCGCCATATCTTCGGTGATTACCTGTCCAACATCTACAGCGATGAAATTTTTGCGAAGAATATGGCTTTCTGGCAGGAATTCAGCGAGGGCGTTCATGCAGAGCATCCGGATGCCTATCTGATCGCAGAGGTATGGGACAAGGATGCCAGCCATATGGTTCCGTTTATCACCGGCGGATATCTGGACAGCCTTTACAATTTTAACCTTGGAAGTAAGATGCTGATGGCAGCGAAAAATGAGTCTACGGCTTATCAGTATGTGGAAGGTGAAGATGCACTGACAGACAAGACAAGCAATGATCTGAATCTTGTAGAAGACCTGAAAGCATATTATGAAACATGTAATACTGCATCTGACGGTAATTTCATTGATTGCCCGTTCCTTTCTAATCATGATCAGCAGCGTGTCATGAAACAGCTGGAAGGAGATAAGGATCATGCACGTACAGCAGCTTCCCTGCTTGCAGCAATGCCGGGAAATATCTTTATGTATTTTCAGGAAGAGCTGGGCGCAACAGAATCCTGGAATTCAGATGGCCCGATCAAGATGCCGTGGACAGCAGATATGGCTGTAGAAGGCCTTTCTGTGGAAGAAGCAGAAGCAGGCGTGAACCCGTTATATACATACTATAAAGAGGTTATGAACCTGAAGAAGAGCTGTGAAGTACTCAGAGACGGTGATATTGACGTTTATGAGACAGAGGATCAGGGAATTGTATCCTTTATCCGTATGACCCAGAGTGAAAGCGCACTGGTACTCGTAAACCTGACCGGCGAAGTGAAAGAACTGGATCTGGCTCCGTCAGAGACTTATGGAGAATTTACTCAGATTCTGTTCCAGAGCACAGATGATACGCAGAGCAGCCTGGATGGAAACCATGTAACAATCAATCCGTACTCTCTTCTTGTACTTGAGTAATAACAGCAGGGCATTATTTTCCGGGGAAGCGCTTTTATCAGCGCTTCCCTGGAATAGTAGTTTACCGATAATAAAAAGGTTGCAGAAAAGGAGAATCTGCCATGAAAAAAATTGTTTTGTTGGCTGCAGCAACCATGCTGATCAGCAGCTTTAGCAGCATTGCAGCGGAAAGTACGGAAAATATTGTAGACACAGCATATGGAAAGGTGCAGGGGATTTATCATACGGGTGCGTATGAGGATATCGTAGAATTCCGTGGGATTCCTTACGCAGCTCCGCCGGTAGGAGAGCTTCGTTGGAAAGCGCCGGAGGACCCGGAAGCGTGGGATGATGTGCTCGTATGTGACACGTATAAAGATATCCCGATGCAGGTTTTGGGCGGTGCGGAGGTAGAACCATATCGCTCAGATCTTTATTATGACGGCGTGCCGCAGATGAGTGAGGACTGTCTTTACCTGAATATTATGACAACCGGCGACAGTCTGAATCCGGATGCAAAGAAGCCGGTATTTGTGTGGTTCCATGGCGGCGGACTGAACAGCTGCTATACGTTTGAGCCGGAAGGAAACGGAGAGGCTTTTGCACAGAACGGGATTGTGTTTGTGTCAGTGGAACAGAGACTGGGATTGTTTGGTTATCTTTCCCTTCCGCAGCTTTCCGAGGAGCAGGGACAGAGCGGAAATTATGGCTTGATGGACCAGATCAAGGCTATGGAGTGGATCAAAGAGAATATTGCCAACTTTGGCGGTGATCCGGAGAATATTACAGTTGGCGGACAGTCTGGCGGAACTACAAAAGCCATGAGTATGGAAGCCTCTCCGATGATGGACGTTGAGGTGGGCAGGTTAATCCTGGAGAGCGGCCTGAAATACGGAAGTCCGTTCAGAACACAGGAAGAGGCAGAGCAGAATGGCGCATCTTACCTTGAGGATCTTGGTCTGGACAAAGAGATATCCCTGGAAGAACTCAGAGATATGGAAGCAGCGGATCTGTTGGATGCAGGCAGTAAATTTTATCCTGGCAGCATGAATCAGGATGGGCTGTATGTGACGTATGCAAGTCTGAAGGATGCTGTGGATGAGGGCGTGTTTGACGATGTGGCGATTCTTTCCGGAACGAATATGGGCGAGGGAAGTTATCCGCAGGTGACGAATGCAGAAGAGTTCTATGTGCAGTACAAAGAGGTACTGGGAGATCTGTACGACAAATATGATTTTGAAAATCTTGTTAAAGTATCCGATTCCTCAGCAGGCATTACCAGCCGTCAGCTTGGAACGTACGGACTTGGAACAAACATGAGCCGGAATCTGATGTTAAACAGAATCTTCGGAAAGATGATATCCGAGAGAACAGATGGAGCTACGAAGAATTACAATTACCTGTTCAGCCAGGTAACGCCGGAGAGCATTACGGATATCGGAACAGACAGAAGTTCTGCAAATCAGTGGGCATGGCATACCAGCGAGATGTGGTATGCGTTCAATTCCATCCGTGAAGGCGTGCCGGAAGTGCGCGAGTGGAGAGACTGGGATTATGAACTGGCAGAAAAGATGAACCAGTACTGGTCCAATTTCATTAAATGCGGAGACCCGAACGGAGAAGGCCTGGCTGTCTGGCCGGCAGCGGACGAAGGCATGGGATATATTGACTTCGGAGCCGGTATTGCTGTTCATGAGGGAGAACTGAGTGAGCTGGAACAGCTGATGGAAGAATATACAACAGAATATTTCAAATTCCCGACAGAAGCAGAGAAATAAACGATATTTTGCCTGAATTGAAAAGACAGATAATAAAAAGAAAGATATTAAAAAGAAAAATATTAAAAAAGAAATAAAAAGAAGCTGCTGTAAAATGCAGGAGGTAAGAATACGATACACCGAATATTCTTTCACTTCCATATTTACGGCAGCTTCTTTTTATAATGGGAGTTTCTTTATAATTTTATGTGCATTTTTGGTGGAGGTATGATGCACAGTTATTATTCTATTCAGAAGGCCATGGGAAAACAAGCCTCCCCAGGGGATATCAAAATATGAAAGAAAGACCCGAATATATGCAAAAAAAGAATAGGTATCGGAATCTCCGGATGATATCCCCTTGGGAGGCTTGCAGGATTTTGTCTGCTGCGCTATGATTTGGCAGTAAGTCAAATATCCATGTATACCAGCAAGGGTACGCAGCATGGATACTTGGCTCGTTACTTCGCGGGAATAAAAGACAGGAGTGGAAGGATGGATATCAAACAATTGAAATATTTTGTTGCCTGTGTACAGGCGGGGTCGATCAGCCAGGCGGCCAGGCGGCTTTACACAACGCAGTCTGCGGTGAGTAAGACAATAAAGGGACTGGAAGCAGAACTGGGGGTGAGCCTGTTTGAGCGGCTTCCGAGAGGAATTGCTCTGACAGAGGAGGGAAAGCACATCTATTCCTATGCGCATAAGATTGTAAATGACATGGATATGCTGGAAGCCTTTCCGCGTTCCGGTCTCACAAAATGGCTGCGTATTTCCATGAATCCAAGCTGCCGGCTGGCAGATCAGGTGGTGGAGTTCTATCGTGTGAATGATCAGAAGAATTACCATTTTCAGATTTATGAGGCAGATGTACGGACGATCATGGAGCGTGTTGCCAGGCGTGTGGATGATATTGGCTTTGTATACGTGCCGGAGGAGCAGAAAAGGATTTTCTGTGAAGAGCTGGAGGGAAATAAACTGGCCTTTATCGAACTGCGCAGGGAACCAATGCAGCTGTATCCCGGAAAAAAGAATGCTTTGGCAAAGCAGGATGGAGGAACGGTTACTCTGGAAGAACTAAAAGGACAAAGGCTGGTACAGAACTATCATGAGATCCTGGAAGGCGCCCCTATATGGGATGGCCTGGAGATTTCTGTGCTTACGAACAGTGATTATATCACAAACCGCATGCTGGAGGAGACAGATCTTCTGAATATCAGCGGAGGCTATCTGCATCCGAAGGAGGCGTGCAGGTACGAAATGTGTGTGGATGGGACAGCAGGCAGCTTTCTTTTTGGTTGTATCGTATATAAAGGGACGGAGCTTGGCAGCGGGATAAAAGAACTGATTTCCTTTTTGAGAAAAATGTAAGTATGTCAGAAACGGAATGGACAGGCAGAAACAGGAATGGTTTCATATCCCCCCGGGAGGCTTGCGAAAATACCTTGTGCACGATAAGATAGCTGATAGAAAATTTACTTGTCTGCAGAGGTAAATGAATTTGAGAAAGGGAATGAAACAGATGAAAAAAGCAATGGTACTTTTTGCAGCAACTGCTGCACTTGCGTGTATGAATGTCTGCGCGGCCGAGGCGTCCACACTTGTTTACGGAAGCGGTGATTATACGAGAATTAACCCGGCGATGGATGAGCATGGAGAGATCAATATTCTGCTCTTTAACGGTCTGACCGCGCACGACGGTGAGAATCAGGTCATCCCCGGACTTGCAAAGAGCTGGGAATTTGACGAGGAATCTTTTAAGTATACGTTTCATCTGCAAGAGGATGTGAAATGGCACGATGGAGAGCCATTTACGGCAGATGATGTGAAATTTACAATTGAATCCATTATGGACCCTGAGAACGGCTCTGAGAATGCGCCGAATTATGAGGATGTGGAGGAGATCGAAGTTATTGACGATTATACGATTGCATTCTGGCTGTCAGCTCCGAACGTAGCGTTTCTTGATTACATGACAATGGCGGTCCTTCCGGAGCATCTGCTTGCAGGTGAAAATATGCAGGAATCTGACTTCTTCCGCAATCCGGTCGGCACAGGGCCGTATAAACTGGCAGAGTGGGATGAGGGCCAGGCGATTGTCCTTGAAAAAAATGAGGAGTATTTCAAAGGGGAACCAAACATTGATGAGATTATCTTTAAAATCGTAACGGACGACAATGCGAAAGCAATGCAGATGGAAGCCGGTGAGCTGGATCTGGCGCTTCTGACGCCAAAAGATGCACAGCTCTTTACAGGAAGAGACGGCTATGTATGTTATGATATGAAGACATCCGACTATCGCGGAATTCTCTTTAATTTCTGGAATGAATACTGGACCAAAAACAGGGATATCATCCCAGCAATTTGTTATGGCATTGACCGTGAGGCAATTGTTAACGCAATCATCCTTGGACAGGGGATGCCAGCTTACGGGCCGCTGCAGCGGAATCTCTATAATAATGAGAATGTAGAGCATTATGATTACAATCCGGAAAAAGCGAAAGAGATCCTGGAAGCAGTGGGCTGCACGCTCGGGGAGGACGGCTTCTACTACAGAGACGGGGAAAAGCTTGGCTTTGTGATCAGCGTCGGAGCCGGCGACCAGGTGCGCGTGGATATGGCGCAGGCAGCCGCACAGCAGCTGCGCGAAATCGGTCTTGACGTGACCGTAGAGATACCGGCTCAGGTAGACTGGGGCGGACAGATGGCTTATCTGATCGGCTGGGGCAGCCCGTTTGACGCAGACGACCATACATACAAAGTGTTCGGCACAGACAAAGGCGCAAACTATTCCGGTTATTCCAACAAGCTGGTAGACCAGTATCTGACCGAGGCGCGTCAGTCCGACGATCCGGCCGTGCGCGGTGAGGCGTACGCAAAATTCCAGGAAGCACTTGCAAACGATCCGGCCTTTGCCTTTATCTGCTACATTGACGCAAATTATGTAGCAAAATCAACGATTGAGGGGATCGAACCCGATACCGTCATGGGCCATCACGGCGTGGGAATCTTCTGGAATGTAGCCGAGTGGACGATAGAAGAATAACCGGCCATTAAACGGAAATTTTTTCAAAACCAGAACCAGGGCATATGGTACAAAACAAGAGGTGACTTCTTTGCTGGAACCTCGGTTTTGTACCATTTGCCCGGGTTCGTCCTGTTTATCATAAACGATGCAATATCTGGAGGAAATGATGTCTGAATTACTGGAAGTAAAGCATTTATCGGTCAGCTTTGATACTTTGCAGGGCGAAGTGGAGGCAGTTAGAGACGTAAGCTTTTCCCTGCGTGCAGGGGAAATCCTGGCAGTGGTGGGAGAGTCCGGCTGTGGGAAGAGCGTGATGTGCAAGTCGCTTATGAAGCTGCTGCCGGGAAATGCGAAAATAAAAGCAGGAAGCATCTGTGTAAACGGCGTGGATATCACTTCCTATAAGGAAAAGGAAATGCAGAAGCTGCGCGGAAAACTGTTTTCCATGGTATTCCAGGACCCCATGACGTCACTGAATCCGACCATGACGATAGGCGCGCAGATTGCGGAGGCAGTTCTGATACATCAGCCCAAGATGCCGCCTGTGGAAGTAAAGCGGCGCGTACTGGAATTAATGGAGCTTGTGGGTATTGAGCAGGCAGAGGAACGGGCAAACCTGTATCCCTGGAATTTTTCAGGCGGTATGCGCCAGAGAAGCGTGCTTGCGATTGCGCTTGCCTCAGATCCGGATATTCTGATTGCGGACGAACCGACCACCTCGCTCGATGTGACGATTCAGGCGCAGATTCTTGATCTGCTGCGTGAAATACAGAAAAAGCTTGGCACAGCCACGATTCTCGTATCGCATGACCTCGGCGTTGTGGCGCGCTGTGCGGACCGCGTTGCGGTGATGTATGCCGGGAAAATCATTGAGACAGGAAAAACAGAAGAAGTGTATTATGACCCGAAGCACCCGTATACGTGGGGGCTGCTCCGTTCTCTTCCGGCTCTGTCAAGGGGAAAGAACCGGCTGTATACGTTGCCCGGAATGCCGCCGTCTCTGATTCATCCTCCTAAAGGGGATGCGTTTGCATGCCGCAATGCATATGCGCTTGCAATTGATTATGAGGAAGAACCGCCGATGTTCCGTGTGACTGACAGCCACTATGCGGCAACCTGGCTGCTGGATGAGCGGGCCGCAGATGTCCGGGAGCAGATTTCGGAAGCGATGAGAAGTTCCGATACAGAGGCAGCTTTGCCGTGTTTGCTGCAAAAAGCACAGACGGGAAGCGTGGAAACCGGGCAGTTTGCGGGGGATATGACTGGGAAAAAAACGGAAAGTAACGGGAATTCTGAGACTGGCCCAAAAGCAGAGATTCTTCTGGATGTGCAGCATTTGTCCCATGTGTTTCCACTGACCAAAAAACATGTAATCCGTGCAGTAGACGACGTTTCCTTTCAGATTCGCCGCGGAGAGATTCTTGGACTGGTCGGGGAATCCGGGTCCGGAAAGTCGACGGTTGCGCGCTGCATCATGAATATCTGCCAGCCGTATTCCGGGAAAATTCTGTACCGCGGCATAAACGTCTGTGACAGGGGACAGTTCAGGCAGAACCGGAAAATGCTGCAAACAGACCGGCAGCTGATTTTCCAGGATTCCGGTTCCAGCCTGAACCAGAGGATGAAGGTGGAAGAGATTATTCTGGAACCACTGAAGGTAGGCCATATAAAACCAATGCACGGTTCGTACCGTGACGAGGCGCTGTTTCAGATGAAGGCAGTAGGACTGGAAGAGCAGTGCCTGAACCGATATCCGTCCGAGCTGTCTGGGGGCCAGCGGCAGCGCGTGGCGATTGCGCGGGCGCTGATCACTGAGCCGGGTCTTCTTGTGGCTGATGAGCCGATTGCTTCGCTCGACGTATCGATTCAGGCACAGATTGTGAACCTGTTCCGTCATTTGCAGGAAGAACACGGCTTTTCATTTTTGTTTATTGCACACGATCTTGCCATGGTGGAATTTCTGTGCGACCGCGTGGGCGTGATGTATCACGGACGGCTGGTTGAGCTGGCGCCGTGCCGTGAGCTATATGAAAATCCGCTGCATCCATACACAAAAGAGTTGCTGGCTGCGATTCCCGTGCCCGACCCGCTCAGGGAAAGAGCACGCAAAGCAACGCAGTTTGGGAAAGATGCGTATATGGGAGGCGGAAAAATGGAAGAGGTGCTTCCGGGACATTATGTGGAGATCAGTCAGTAGAGGCGGAGGAGCAGGATGAAGAAAAATAAAGTACAGTATATCGGGAAAAAAGTGCTGATTTTTGTAATCAGTGTTTTTTTGCTGTCACTGATTACGTTTTATATTTCCAGGCTGGCGCCCGGTGATCCGCTGGTTTCCTATTATGGAGACAGGGTAGAGAAAATGAGCCCGCAGGAGCGCGAACGGGCGGAAGAAAGGCTTGGGCTGCATGAGCCGGTTTCGGTTCAGTATGTGAAGTGGCTGAAACAGGCAGTGCGCGGAGATTTCGGGATTTCCTATAAATATAAAAAGGATGTCCTGGAGGTCATTGGCGGAAGAGTGGGGAATACACTGGTTCTTGGAGGAATCGGATTTGTTTTGATTTTTGTTCTGGCGCTTTTGCTGGGCGTGCTGTGCGCGTGGTATGAGGACAGCCGCCTGGATCGTGTGATCTGCAAAGTCGGCACGGTTTTGAGCTGTATTCCGGAATTCTGGCTGTCTTTGCTGCTGCTGCTTATTTTTGCAGTGGAGCTGCGGTGGCTGCCTGGAAGCGGCGCTTACACGGTCGGAAAAAGTGATGACATTCTGGACCGGATCTGGCATCTGATTTTGCCGGTGAGTATTGTGGTGCTCAATCATCTCTGGTATTATGCATATATGATCCGCAATAAGCTTCTGGAGGAGGTACGGGCTGATTACGTGCTTCTTGCGCGGTCAAAGGGAGCGGATAAAAAGCGGATTCTGTTTCGCTACTGTCTCCGCAATATCATACCGTCGTATCTGAGCATTATGGCGATTTCCGTGCCGCATGTGCTTGGAGGAACGTATATCATTGAGACTGTGTTTTCCTACCCGGGAATCGGGACGCTTTCGTATGAGAGCGCACGGTACAAGGATTATAATCTGCTGATGGTTCTGTGCATTCTGTCCGGCATTGTAGTCATTTTGTGCAATATGGTCGCCCAGGCAGTCAATGAACAGATCGACCCCAGAATCCGTGCAACGGAGATCATGCAGGAAACGGAGGAGACAAAACGGTGAGTACAGGGGAATTTCAGGTGGTTGGAATCCGGCCTGCCAGGCAGCAGCCGGAGGAGTTGAAAAAAAAGTGGTATCAGGGCAAGCCTGTTGTTTCCATTGTGATATTAGCCCTGATTGCTGCAGGGTGCATTGGAAGCCGTTTTGTTATGACAAAAGATCCTGCGTACATGGATTTGCTGCACTATAATCTTGCGCCGAATGCGGAATTTCTGTTCGGAACAGATACGATGGGACGTGATATTTTTTCCATGATCTGGTATGGAGGGAAAATTTCGCTTCTGATCGGATTGCTTTCTGCTGCGATTTCAACGGTGATTGCGGTTCTGTTCGGAGCGGTCAGCGGAATTGCACCGCAGTGGCTGGATACGCTGCTGATGCGCGTGACGGAAATTTTGCTCAGTATACCGAATCTGCTGCTCGTTATTTTGCTTCAGGCGATTTTGGGGAAGGCAAATGTACTGACCATTTCCCTTGTAATCGGCGTCACGGGATGGACCAGCATTGCAAAAGTAGTGCGGACAGAGGTGCGCCAGATTCGAAACAGTGAGTATGTGATTGCCTCGCGCTGCATGGGAGGCGGATTTTTTCATATTTTGTGGAAGCATCTGACCCCGAATTTTGTTTCTTCCATCATGTTTATGGTGGTTATGAACGTGCGCAGCGCGATTGTGTCAGAGTCCACATTGAGTTTTATGGGAATTGGACTGCCGCTTGAGGTGATCTCCTGGGGAAGTATGCTGTCTTTGTCCGAAAAGGCGCTGCTTGGCGGGGCCTGGTGGATGATTCTGATTCCAGGCGTTTTCCTTGTCGTGACGCTTCTTTGCATGACGAATATCGGGAATTTTCTGAGAAAAAGTGTGAATCAGAAGCAAAGTAATCTGTAAAAATATAGATCAGATGTTTGTGAATTCAATTTTTATGCAAAATCAGGAGGTATGCTTATGAATTTTTATGAAAGAGCATTGGAATTGCGTGAGGAAACGGTTGCTCACCGCCGCTGGCTGCACAGAAATGCGGAGGTAGGCCTGCATATGCCCAAAGGGCAGGCTTATGTTTTAGAACAGTTGAGGAATTATGGTCTGGAAGCGTATCCCTGCGGCCATGGTGTGACCGCAGAGTTGGGGGAAGGCGGCAGAACGCTTCTGCTCCGGGCGGATATGGATGCGCTGCCCATGCCGGAGGAAAGCGGCGAGAGCTTTTCCTGCCCGACAGGGACGGAGGCTCATACCTGCGGCCACGATTTCCATGCCGCTATGCTGCTGACGGCGGCCAAGCTGCTG
>CAOJHI010000103.1 GCA_948436005.1 uncultured Lachnospiraceae bacterium | reverse complement strand
GGGAGATTGGCCTTGGCCATATTGTAAACCGGTATATAGGCTTTTTCAATAACCGGTCGGCCCAGGTTCCATCCTGCATTGTCATACAGAGATACGCCGATCATCACAACATCGTCGCGCAGATCTTCTCTCGTGTAATCAATGTCGCACAGTGACTGAGCCGGTTCTGCCCCGCTTTGTACGATATAGTACTTATAGTCTTCGTTGTGGTTAAAATAAGCAACCCATGTCTGGATGCCGCCGTTCGAGCATCCGCCGATCGCATGCATCTCTTTATCAGAAGATACATGGTAATTCTCCTCCATATACGGAAGAATCTGGTCTGCAATAAAATTGTCAAGAGAAACACGGTCATAATCATGACGCATATTCTGGCCGTCTGTCCGGTCAAAGTCATTCATGCTCGGCGTCACAACAATCGTAGGCTCCATGCGTCCCTCTGCGATCATATTGTCAAGGATTTCAACAAGTCCTGAGTTAAACCAGCTCGGTTCGCTCTCCCCGCCGCCGTGCACCATCACAAGGATGCGGTACTCCTCGTCTGCATTTTCCTCATAGCCATACGGCAGATATACGCCATAAACAGATTCCTTTCCTGCAAAATCTCCTTCTGCAATGGTCGCCTTCTCATAAAAAACAGTACCGGTCTGTCCGTCATCCCTCGGGCACTGCTCGTCTACGCGGTCTGTATTCGCCTGTTTTTCAGGATCCCACGGAACATAAATGTACGATGTAAAGTAAGCGTGTGCTGACAGGGTATACGGATCCTTTTCCACTGGGCTTAAGTAAGGAACATTGTTCTGGTCACAGGACATATAGCAGCCTTTCACATCATTTACATCCGCATCCACGTCCCCTCCAATATAAAAACGGTATTTATAGCCGCCTGCCGGAAGCGGAACTACAAGAGACCAGCAGCCGTCCTCTCCCCGTTCCATATCGTAGTACGGCGCCGTATGTGTTCCGAACCAAAGCTTATAGCCAT
This sequence comes from uncultured Lachnospiraceae bacterium, assembly GCA_948436005.1. Taxonomy (GTDB): domain Bacteria; phylum Bacillota; class Clostridia; order Lachnospirales; family Lachnospiraceae; genus Choladousia. The sequence goes on along the minus strand of CAOJHI010000103.1, from coordinate 9,596 downwards.
CCTGCCACTCCCACGGTGACACGTATTCGCCAGTCCAGATCGTTGAATGCATGGGGTCGGAAAATCCCCATTCACCGTAAATCCGGACACGCTGTGCTTCTTTGTCTGTGCCGAAATCCGGGTCCGTAAAACAGAATTTTACAGAATAACCGGTTGCTGAGGTTTCATCCTGAAATACTGTCGTCTCTTTCACTGCAGCAAGTTCTTCCTGTGTCAGCGCCTGTGCCTGCGCCGCACCTGCAATCCCGTCTTTTCCGGCTTCACTTTGTGCTGCCGCATTTTCTGCCGCGATTACGCTTCCGGAACAAACCGGCGCACCCAGCATACTGAGACCAAGCGTCAAAACAGTAAAACGGCCCATCATTTTATTTCTCATTTTGTCCTCCTTCTCCTGCGTAGCAGGAACTTTGTTTTTCGTTATTCAGACTATAACCGGAAATCCTGCAGCTGTAAAAGCTGTTGTTTTTACCTTTCCTTTCCCATTTGGGGGTCTGAAAAAACGATAGGGGCAAAATCTAAAAAATGTGGGCTGTCTGATTTTAAAAAGTCAAAAAATTCCACCTGCGCAACTGCCTCAATCAGCAAAGCGCGCAGACGGAATTTTTCACCTGTATCTTATTTTCACATTTTATTTTCTTATTCCCGGATCATATCCCTGGGAATCAGATCGTAATCATACATAACCTCTGAATGGTTATCCAGGACAAGTTCTTTCTGTAAGACATCTCCGCTTTGTTTGTCAATCGTCACTTTATAGATCCTGGAAATCCGATAGTATTTTTCCTTTTCTTTCCGGAAATGGTGATCTTCTTCCACAAGTTCGTAGCGCCACGGAAATTCCCGCTCGCTGCGCAGCTCGGCGTGCAGCATTTCTCCTTCACACCAGACACACAGCTGAAGGTTCTGGTCTGTATTGTTTTTAAAACGGTAATCTATGTAATTATAACTGACTGACGTCCCTGAGCTGAACGGAACCCGTTTTCCCGCATCCGGAGCCAGTGCGTCGGAATGGCTGTGGAACTCCGTCACCTCGAGCGGGCTGTGCAGCACCAGCAAATGCAGTGTGTTGCCCAGGTTGCAGAGTCCTCCGCCCATTCCCGGCTTCAGTTTGTTCGCGTAGATAATTCTTCCTTCTTTATATCCTTTCTGTTTCCTGGTTTTTCCTACTGTTCTCCAGAATGAAAATACCTCGCCAGGACGGATCAGCATCCCGTTCATCCTGCTGCCGGCCAGCCGGATATTTACTGCTTTGTTTTCCTGTAGCTTTAAATCAATGCCCGGTGCACGCTTGATCATGTTCGTGCTGTAGCTGGAAACAATATTTGGCAGCACTTCTTTCTGTATTGTTTTTGCAAATTTTTCAGAACTCTTCAGATCCTTCAGATGCCGCTTCATGATCTCTTTTTGTACTGAAATGGCATAGCAGGCAGGATGGAGCTCACAAAAAAGCTTTTTCTTCTTTTCCGGCATATTCAGACAGCCTCCCTTTTGTATATATCTCCGATCCTGTTCTGGCAGGATCGCCTGATTCCGTAAAACCAGAGAATAATCTTCTCCAGGTTCCTCCGTATTCCGATCTTCTTTTCATCCGGATAGCGCATATATTTTACCAGTATATTATCAATTCCGCTCTTATTCGCACCGTAAATATCCGTAAAAATCTGGTCCCCGATCACTACCGCCTCTTTTTTTTCTATGCCCAGCATATCAATGGCTTTTAAAAAACCCGCCACCTCCGGCTTCGCAGCGTCACATATGTACAGGGTATCAATATTCCGTATAAATCTCTGGATTCTCGGCTCATCGTTGTTGGATAACAGAAGCGTCTTCAGGCCTGTGCTGTGGATGCTCCGGAAAAGCTCATCCACTTCATCCGTGGAATCTTCCCCGTGATGCACCAGTGTATTATCAATGTCAAAAATAACGGCCCGATACCCTTTTCGGTACAGTTTCTCATAATCGATCGCAAAAACACTTTCTGCGTACTCGAACGGATAAAGTATTTTAAACATGGATTCCTCCTCTTGGTTCCTTTATCTGTCTGCTTCGCCGCAGGAAGCCGCGATATAATCGCACACCTTGTCGATCTGCTCCGCGAACGTTCCGTCAAATTTATTTTCAAAAAAGGCACCGCCTATCGTAAAGGCCCACGCGCCGGAATCTTTTATCTCATCCAGCCGCTCATAGCTGTTTACACTGCCTGCTACGCAGACCGGAGCATTCACACCTGCTACAAACTCCCGGATCAAAGCAGAAGCATCTCCTGTATACCGGTAGCCCAGCAAATCAAAGCCATACACGCCTCTTTCCAGATATCCGCGCGCCTCTTCCAGCATTTCTTCCACAGTTCCTTCCAGAATAGACGGACGTTCTGTAACCTTTCCGACAAACGGCATATATTTCAGATTGTTTTTCCTGCAAAGCTCATACACGGAATCAAAGAAAAATGTCCCCATGAGGATATCGCATCCGCATTCCAGAGCCTTCTTTGTACCTTCCAGACACTCCTCCTCCGTATAGGCCACAACCTCCAGAACCGTTGTTTTCCCACATCTTTTCATATATGCAAACAGCTCTTTCATCTCTTCCAGCGGAAGCCCCTTTTCCTTAAATCCCCAGAATTTCGCCTTTGAATTCTTACACTGCTCAAAAATCTGACTGGCATTTTCCGATGTACAGTCATTATATGTCAACATTACAATTAATTCCGGACACCCTTTCATAACACACTTTGCCTCCTTATCTTTCGTAAACACCCAAAATAAAACACATATTTTTAAGATTATACCAAAAAATCTTTAACATAGTTTAAAAATTTTCTTAAATTATATAAATTCGAAAAATAAAAATCCACTTTCTTTTTATCTTATTTCGCGATTTAGGAAATTCAAAGCAGTAATGTAACACAATTTCCTTCAATAGTCCATTGGCAAATCATGTCATTCTTCAAATTATAGCAGAACTTGTAAACACAAAAAGTGGCAAAACCTCAACGTTTCAGCCACTTTTTGGTTATTAATATTTATTATTGTTCATTGCCTCCACCGTCTTCAGCATAATACCATGCATCCCCTTCCATATCAATTCCAAGCTTCAGCCCGGAATTGCCTCCATAGTCACGATTATTCTGAGCGTATGCCGTAAAATCATATATTTGAACCATTTCACCACGCTCCATATCTGTCTAACAATTTTTCAAACTGCCTTTTGCTGATCAGATTCTCTCCATACAGCGATTTACAGTACGCATGCAATTCATTCAGATACAGATTGTATTTCAAATCCTCGCCGTTCTCATAAAGCCTATCAAGAAGCTCCAGCAATTCCTCCACCGGCTTAGGCAGCGGAAAGTCAATCACAATCTCATCGTTTCGGTATAACTCCAAATCGTTCGCATCAATTTCTATCCGTTCCATCCTGCATTTCCTTTCCTCACAAAAACCTGACTTCGATTGCCCCGAATATCCCCAACCAATCGAAGGAAATGACTGTACAGTCCAATTATAACAGAACTGCCGCCGGGCATCCATGACCAGTTTCAATTTTTGCCTCTTTTATTCAGTAGCCCCTTATCTCATACGCCGTATATGCATGACTGTAATGATACCCCAGTTTTTCAGCCAGTGCAACAGACCATTTATTTTGCGCATCCCAGCTCGGATACCACCCGCGCGCCAGGCATTCCAGAATCAGCCTGGCGCCTGCCGCGTACGCAAGCCCGCGCCTGCGGTAATCCTCCTTTGTGTCAATCTCGATCTCAATGCCGCCCGGATAGCTTGAATAAGAAGACGCTCCGGATACGATCTCATCCCCTTTCAGGACAGCCACCCCAAGCCCGCACGCGCGATATTTCTCATACGTCTCATACTGGGCAACAAAATCACGGCACCAGGGAATCTGTCTGCACTGTTCAAACAGTTCCTCCTCTATCATCCTGATCTGATATTCTTCCGGAAGTCCTGCCGCCGCCCGTTCCAGTACTTTGCGGTCAAACAGATCTCCCTCCTTTTTCATGGCATACCGTGTTACCCGTTTTGCTTTCTCCCCATAACACAGCTCAATACATCTGGCCCACGCTTCATTTTGTGGCACCATAATGATAAAATCCTGCTTGCAGTATGCCGGTTTGTAAGCTGCCAGCTCTGGTTCCGGCACACCTGCCAGGAAACAGAAATCGCCAAGCAGCGCCATCGCAGAGTCCGGATATTCCCGGTCTTTCACAAAAATATGCCCCATCATCTGCGAAAGACAAGACCAAATGATTGTCTCCTGCCATTCCCCGAAAATGTGCGCTGTTCCCGCACACTGTTTTTCCTCATAAATCATAACTTCCTCCCGTCTCTCACAAACAGAATACCTTTCTCTTATCTTTGCAAATAATATATGCTTCTCATTTCCCTGATTCTGCCTGCACAGCCGGCCTGATAAAATGCAGCAATGCCTTCCCGACTCTTCTGGCATAATGTTTCGGCCCCTCCTGCATCCCGGATTCCACCCACCGCTGCAACAGCAGTCCGAACCCACCGGCAGAATAACTGGCAAAACACTCAATTGCCCAATCTTCCGGACTTTGTTGTTCACTACCCATACGATTTTTGACCACCGCCGTTGCCGCACGGCCGATCTCACAGTACAGCATATCATCCAGGCCGCACTGATGCATCAGGAGCAGCACCTCTTTGTGACTGTACCAGAACCCGAAATAATCCTCCGCAACCCGAAGAAAATGATAATTCTTCAAAGCAGGAAACGTCCTCTGGTATTCCCGGCACAATCTGCCAAAATACCCGTGCAGTACATCCTCTTTCCCTTTGTACAGCCGATAAAAAGTCCTGCGCGCCACATCTGCTCTGTCCGCAAGCTCAGAAACCGTAATCTCAATGAAAGCTTTCTCCCCCATCAGCTGAAACAATGCATCCTCTATCCTCTTCGCCGACTGCTCCTTCTGCCTTACATGTCCGTTCATCCAACCGCCCTCTTTCTGTCACAATACCCCCGGTTATGTAGCACTTTCCCCCAATTCCTTGCTTTTTCCCTTCAGCAGTATATAATCCATATTACTCGCAGCACAGCTGCTCGTTAGCTTATGAAATTTACTCCTGCAAGCAGGCAAATTTTTTATAAGCTATATTACTCGCAGCACAGCTGCTCGTTAGCTTATGAAATTTACTCCTGCAAGCAGGCAAATTTCTTATAATCCATATTACTCGCAGCACAGCTGCTCGTTAGCTTATAAAATTCACTCCTGCAAGCAGGCAAATTTCTTATAAGCTATATTACTCGCAGCACAGTTACTCGTTAGCTTATAAAATTTACCCCTCCAAGCAGATAAACTTCTTATAAGCTATACAATCAGTATACTACAAATAGCAACATAAAGCATTACTTCAAAGTCAGCCTCCTGACCACATGCACAAAATAAGGGGTGACTTGTTTGCCTCGGAACCCCGTTTTTGTGCATGTGGTCAGGAGGCGTCCGCCTTCAAAACACCCCGCTTTACCAACAAAACCAGAAAAGGAGTCTGTCATTTATGAAAAAAGCAGTCGTTGTATACGAATCGAAATACGGTTCCACCAGACAATACGCCAGCTGGATTGCCGCAGCCTTATCCTGCCCTGTTTATGAACGCAAAAATTTCCATCCCGCAGATTTTGCCCTTTATGACGTGATCATATACGGCGGCGGCCTTTATGCCGGAGGGATCAGCGGAATTAAACTGCTCACCCATAACTGGGAACTTCTCAAAAATAAACAGGTCATTCTCTTTACCTGCGGACTGGCGGACCCAACCAATCCGGACAATGTTTCTCACATCAGAGAGGCAATGGCCAAAATGATTTCCCCGGAAATCCTGCAAAGCATCACCGTCTTTCACTTAAGAGGTGGTATTGATTATTCCAGGCTGAGCCTGCTGCACCGGATGATGATGGCCATGCTCCACAAAATGCTCCTGAAAAAAGAGCCCGGCGATCTCACTTCCGAAGACCGCGGACTCCTTGCTTCTTATGGAAAAAGTGTGGACTTTAGCGATCAGAAAAGCATTGCGCCGCTTATAGAATCTGTCCTGTGATTATTCGAATAGTTTCATATATTCTGTCAAAAGGTCGCTGTACCTACTTTCGTACACACACTGCTTGGCCAGTTCGATATCATCTGTGATGATGTTGTCCACATTTTTTTCAATCATCTTATGGATGCTGTCCTGCGTGTTAACCGTCCAGGCATAGATCTGTTTGCCCGCGTTATGTACTCTGGAAACCAGGCTTTCCGTAGCGCTCGTGGCTTCCACACTGAAATGGTCGGCAGCTGTCAGACGGTTAATGTCTCCGTAGGCAAGGCTCATGACATACACAGTCTGCACAGATTCATCGTAGGCCTTCACACGTTCCAGCACCTCATAAACCTGAGATGTAATCACGCATTCCCGTTCCATACCGGCACTGCGGATGATATCCACCACACATTTTTCAAACTCTGTTTCATGCCCGGTCGGCTTGAGCTCTATATTCAGTTTGATACCGCTTTCCTTTGCAAACTGAACAGCCTCTGACAGCAGGGGAATCTTTTCCCCTGCATATACCGGATCAAAAAAGCTTCCGGCATCCAGCTTTGCAATTTCCTCATACGTCATATCCCAGGTATTCCGGTTCACGCCTGTTGTTCTTTGCAGGTTGGAATCATGAATTACAATGATCTGCCCGTCTTTGCACTGCTGTACATCCAGTTCTATCCAATCTGCGCCGAGCTCCTTTGCCCCGACAAATGCTGCCATTGTATTTTCCGGATAAAAAGCTGAGGCTCCTCTGTGCGCCGTAATCTCCATGGTACGGATATATTCAATCTGCGGGTTCAGCTTTCCGGAACACAGCAGATATCCAAGCCCAAAGCTCCCAGCCACGACAATACAGCCCGCAAGCACATACATGCAGCGAAGCAGTCCCCTGCTGAACCCTCTCTGGTTATACTGCGGCGCTTTACTGTACACAGGCGCCTCTCCCGTCTCTTCTTTATGTCTGTAATACAGCACGCTCACACAGCCATAACTGAACGGCCCTGCCAGCATACCGGCAACCGTAATTGCAAACAGAAGCATCATCCAGATTACCGTCGAAGCCACCCATTGGAGCACAAACTCGCTGGAAAACAGACTTGTCACTGCCAGTGCCGCAGTCACCACTGCAATAAAAAACAAAACCAAAAACACTGCTGATACAAACTGTACCCAAAGCAAAGCCCTCAAATCCCGAAATCTCTTTTTCCGTCCGAGCTTCGCACTCTTTTTTCTCGCCTCCGCAAAGGAACAGCCCTCCAGCGTAAAATAATGAAACGCATACAGCCATCTCATCATCAGCACAAGCAGCAGCACTGTTACAATACAAAGCAGCAAAGATAAAATTTCATTTGCCGCAATATAATCAAGAATAAATTCCGGTATGGAAATCGTTGTCAGAATACTCGAGCCCAGACCGATATTCAGAAAAGGAATGAGCAGTAATACCACCAGAACCAGAAAAAAATTCTTCCTTTTCCATACCCTCGCCGCATTTTTAACGGAAAACTTCAAAATCTGCTGAAAATGTACCTTATGTTTTTGTTTAGACTGGTCGATCACAAATACGATTGCACTGATCTCAATCATGGCATACGCTGCTGCAAGAAGCAACAGAAAAAACAGCGACACTACCGTAAACGGCTGCGTCAAAAACGGCACGATATTTTCCAGAGTCAGATACGTATACCCGCCGGCTTCCATAATCCAGTCAAATACATTCCACAAAAGCGGCAGAAACAAAAGCCCGGATGCAAACTTATAAATCAGCTCAAAACCGGCAAGTGCTTTCCAGTTATACAGCACAAGCGCCCCGATCTCCCGTATTTTCCTCATCTCTCCTGCCTTCTCTCCCAGTCCTTTTTGGTAAGACACGTAACGTGTTCTGTACGTATATCATCCATCAGCGCCCAGTAAATATCTTTGTTCGTGTGATGGTACGTAAATCCGCACTTTTCCTGCACACGCTTTGATTTTTCATTCCCATCAAAATAACCGCACCAGATTTTCGCAAGCTTTAAGTCCTCAAAACCGTGCTGCTGCAGCCGTAAAACTGCCTCTGGAATCAGGCCCTGCCCCCAGAACGGCACGCCAATCCAGTATCCGATTTCGCCCTCTGTATCCGGCAGGTCCAGGTTGCTTGCTTTTCCAACCGTCAGGCCAATGCTGCCAATAGCCCTGCCGTCCTCCTTCAGGCAAACGGCATAAACCTCAGGTGCAGATAAGACCTCCCGGATGATCTGCCTGCTGTTCTCCACGCTCGTATGCGGCGGCCATCCGGCCACGGGCCCTACTGCCGGATTCTTCGCGTACTCAAATAAGTGCTCTGCATCCGTGTCAAACCACGGACGTAAAATCAGACGTTTTGTCTCAAACTGCATTTTTATCACCTGTCCTTTCTCACTTGTGATAATAGCAACAACATGTTTTGTAAACGGACGAATTATGGTGGAATGCAAAAAACGAGGTTCCAGCAAACAAGTCACCTCTTATTTTTGCATTCCACCATAATTCTGAATTTGTTTATTCCCGGTTCTGTATCAGTTGTCCGGGGACATAAAAATCATATGTTGGCCTCTGTTTCAGCCCTTTACATAAGAATGTTGTTGTACAAACAGCACTATGTTCTTTTTATACAACAACGCATTTTCTTTATTTTACCTGTTTTCATTCTCTCTGTCAATTTTTCTGTGTTCTGTACAGTGATACAGATCAACACTTTGCGTACCTGTTTCACATACGCGACAAATTTATTTCCGTGCGAAACTCTTTTTCAATCTGTTCATTCCATCCTCGACCAGTTTTCTCGGACAAGCCAGATTCATGCGAAGAAATCCGGCCCCGTTTCGGTATGAGTTCCCGTCTGACAGATAAAGCCCGCTCTCCTGCCGGATGAAACGGCAAAGCTCCGGTATATTTTCGGCTGCTGCTCTGCAGTCGAGCCACAGCAGATACGTGGCCTCTGCCCGCACTGCATGAACTCCGGGAATCTCTGTTTTGATAAAGTCTTCTGCGTATTGCCTGTTCTCCCACAGATATACCCTCAGCTCATCCAGCCACCTGGCCCCATATCGGAAAGCCGCCACTGGTGCGATTGCTGCAAACACATTTGGTTCAGCAACCTCATCTGTGTTCAGTCCCCGGTTCACCCTGTGGCGGATTGTTTCATCCGGAACCATTACCGCTGCGGTCTTTATTCCGGCCAGATTGAACGTCTTCGTAGGTGCGATACAGGTTATGCTGATCTCTTTACATTCCTCCGATACGGAAGCGAATGGAAAATATGATTTACCCGGTATGGTAATGTCGCAGTGAATCTCATCTGAAAGAACCAGTACATGGTGCTTTTTACACAGGCTTCCAATCCGTCCCAGTGTCTCTTTGTCCCAGATCTTTCCCACCGGGTTATGGGGATTGCACAGAATCATTAAAGAGGTCTGGGGATTTGCCAGTTTTCCTTCCAGATCATCAAAATCGATCTGATACACACCGCCCTCAAGATCGGAAGAGCGTCGTGTAGGGAAAGAGTGTGCGCATATGTGTAGA
>CAOJHI010000102.1 GCA_948436005.1 uncultured Lachnospiraceae bacterium | reverse complement strand
TTCCACCTCACGATGGACACCCTTGCCTTCGGCTATATCCTTCCCACTACCGGGCTGATTCCGGACTTACACCAGTTAGAAACGTGCGCCGCCGGGCGCACAAAAAATGCTGAATGGCTTTGATCACCATCCAGCATTTAACGCTGCCTTTCAAATATTCTGTCATCCTATTATTGGCCTATATTTCCACACATATTTATCACCAAATCATTTTATATCCTTTAATTAATAAACTTCTTTTTTAGTAATTAAACACATTATAATGCACCTTTAATTTTCATCTTCCAAGACAGATGATTACGTAAGTTTACTGTCGGAATAAATGGGATAGAGTTCACCCTGGATGTTCAGATAAAGTATCTGGCGAAGAATCTTATTCCAACTTTACTTCATGATTCATTTTTTTGCAAGTCCCTTCCCGCACAGAGTTATCCTCAGGTCTGCTTGTCTGCACTTTTAGGCTGTGTACCGGGCCCTGTCAAGGACGAAGCCGCACAGCGGTGTTTCACATCCTTGACAGGTTCCGATACGCAGTCTCTTTTATAATCAAGCAGACCTAAGGTCTGCGGCACCTCCACTTCTTTTACAGTCCCCAGATATGTTCATTAAAGTACACTTTTTTCTTTGTATCCAGGCTGACACTATGCCTCATGGCATCTACATATTTTCCCAGTTCCCCATGTCTGTCCCTTTCCGACCGGAACATCTCTGCGGATAGTATTACGTCATGTTCATTTCCTGCTGCTTTCGGCATTTCTCTTTTCTTATATCTTACCAGTTCCAGCATATCTCCTTAGTTATAATAGTATGCCCTTAACTGCGTTATTTTTCCGGTACCTTTCCTGCTCCAGCCCATCGGCCGCGAGCTCATTCGCGTCGACAGCACATAGCTTACATGCCCTTCTGTACTGCTTCCAATCACCCTGTCTTTATGTAACAGCCGCATTCTTGCTGCACTCCAGTTCGATAGTATGTAATCCCGGCTCGCCTCTAACCGTTCTGTGCCACTTTCTATCTGCCCCTCCGGTAGTGCATCTTTCAGCCGTTCCACTATTTCGCAGAATTCTGCCTTGGTCTTTTTCCGGATTGCTTCCCTCAGCTCCCGCTGCGCATCATCGGTACTGTCTTTCATATGGCTGGTCAGCCTGACCAGATATTTCTGCAGATGGTATCCATCCAGCACACAGCATAATCCGTGTATCCTCTTTTTCGCTGCCCTCATCCACCCCCTCCGTCTGAATTCAGGTAGATCCTTTTTACCTTCTCCAGATCATAATGGTTATCCAGATATTCGTATATATCGTCCCAGAATTCTTCGTTCCCTTCTCCATCACAGATACTGCTGAAATAGTATAGGTTTATCAGCCGGTATCGCTTGCTTTTTGGTGCTTCCTGCCCGGCTCCTTCGTGCACATACACTAGTTCATGGAACTGAAGTGCCACATGGTCTTCGTCCGCTTCTATGTACAGGTATTCGACCTCTTTTTTCTGCCTTGGTTTTTCTGTGTCCTTCGGGAACTTTAACTAATGAATCTTTGTTTTCACTGTCTGCTTGCTTACGCATCCCTCCAGGCAGCTTGCTTCCCCGCCTCTGCGATAGGAGGTCTGCACGGCCTCTCCAGCATCGCTGCCATGGCATCTTCTGTCATCCGTTCATGCTTTTCCAACCCCAGGATCCTATCCAGCAGATACTCCATCTCACCGGTTTTTCTGTTGGTAAAAAGCGTCTTCGTAAAGTGTACTGTCCCAAGGGATGTGACCATCTGCTTCTGACTGCCTTTTTCAACATACCATCCCGTTGTCCGCTTGCCGCTCGCTTTCAGCTGTTGGTTCATCTGTTCCAGAGATTCCTGGATCATAAGCAGGCCAACCTTATGCAGCTCTCTGGTGTTACCTTTGATGTATTCAGCCATCTTTTCCGTATTTTTGAAAAATTCATCCTCTAAATTTTCAAAAATACGGATGCTTTCTTCCGCAAAATGTTTTATACTCTTAACCATAGAGAACACCTACCTTTGTTTATATTGATTTGATCGTTAAATACTTTATCACAAAGAGGTGTTCTCTTTTTATACCATTTTTAATTTTCCGACTAAAACTTTACGCTAGCCAGTCCAAGAAAATGTCCGCCCCCCCCGCAAAGCCGTACAGCCCTGCCCTCTGTTTTTATAAATATCTGAATAATATCTGCAAACTTTTTTCAACCAAAGCCTGTCACTCGATTGCCGCTGTCTCGATAATGAACTTGACATTTCCGTCCATATTTCCGGAATCGCTGAAGAGTTTGTAATCCTCTCCCGCGTTCTGTACTGCCTCAAGCCGGTCAAGCAGTTCCTGTACGTCTTCATCCAGGAAATCGGTAATCTTTTCAATTCCCTTTTCATTGAATTCTTTCATACCGTCGCGAAGCTCATCAGCTCCGTTTTTCAGATCTTCTACACCTTCATCCAGGTCTTCTCCGCCTTCTGCAAGCTGGGCCGTTCCATCTTTAAGTTTTGCACTGCCATCGGCAAGCTGCTGTACACCGTCCGCAAGCTCACCTGCTCCGCTTGCCAGCCTTACGCTTCCGTCCGCAAGCTGCACAATCCCGGCACTCAGAATCGCTGCTCCGCCGTTTAACTGATTTGCTCCGTTTTCCAGCTCCTTTGCCCCGCTATAAAGCTCGTTTGTTCCCGCAGACAAAGATGCCGTTGCTGCCGCAAACTTTTCAAGATTACTATCCAATGTCTGTGCCCCGCCCAGAAGCTGTTGCAGGCCATCATCCAATGCATCTGCTCCCGCTGCCAGGCTGTCAAGTCCTGATGCCAGTGCATCTGCTCCTGGTTTCAACTGTGTGCCGGCAGCTTCAAATACTGCACTCACTCCCCCATTCAACGCTGCCGCTCCTTCTGACAGCTGCTGAGCACCGCCATTCAGCAGCTGGGATGCTGTTGCGCCGGTCTGTGGGTCCGCTGCTCCAAGCCTGGCTGCTCCGGCCTTTAAGGCTGAGCCGCCCTGCTTCAACGCCTGTATCCCTTCTCCTGCCGTAAGCTGCGTACCTGCATTGTGAAGAGCTTCCGCGGTCTGCGCAAGGACAGCCGGATCCATCTGCATCGGAATGTTGCTCTCTGTACCGGCTTCATCGCTGGCCGGTTCCATAATAACCTGAGGGGCTGCCATCACAACTCTGGTCTGAACTGGCTGCTCAATGGTCTGCTCAACGGTCTGTTCCATTGTAACTGTGTCTATCGTCTCCTCCTGAATCCCTCCGAGTGCACCGCTGAGCAATGTAATACAGTCATTCAGCTCTGCCACATACGCATCATAAGAAGCATACAGTCTGATCAGATCTTCTTTTGTTGTCGCACCGTTAATTGTATTTTGCACATCCTGCAAATTTGCCAGAACGGTCTGAATATTTGCAACTGCCTCTTCATTAATCGTAGTTTTCGTCACCTGCGCTTCCGCTTTCACAACCGGTTCCCTGTAAATCTGTTCTTTCACTATCTCGGATACCTGCTGTACTTCCGGCTCTCCGACTGCCATCTGCTCTACTTTTTGCTCTCCGACTGCTATCTGCTCTATTTTCTGCTCTCCGACTGCTATCTGCTCTCCGACTACCATCTGCTGTACTTCCGCATTCATCTTCTGCTGCGTATTACTGTCCACAGAAGTGGTGGTGGAGCCTGGTGTTATGCCATCCAAAAGCCCGTTCACCGCACCGACATAATTCTGTACACTTTGCATATACTGATCAACGCCGTCCACATATCCCGGCAATCCCTCTGCAATCTGATCTACTCCGTCTGTATATTCTCCTAAATTTTTTACAAGGTTCTGGGTGCCTGTTTCAAGCGCCTGGCCGCCAGCCAGAAGCTTTTTGCCATCTTCCCCTTCCACAAGCGCCGTAATTCCATCCGCAAGTGTCTGACTGCCCTTAGCAAGCTGTCTGCTTCCACTCACAAGAGCCTTGCTGCCTTCCGTAAGTTGTTTGCTGCCTGAGCCTGATGCAAGTTCTTTTGCTCCTTCCTCCAGCTTCTTACTGTTTCCCGCAAGCTCCTTGCTGCCTTTTTTTACGGTATTCATCCCTTTGCGGAGCTTTGTCGCTCCAAAAGCCAGATCACTGGTACCCTGCACGAGCGTTCCTTTATTGTTATTTAACGTTCCTATGCCATCTGCCAAAGTGCCGATCCCTGCAGTCAGATCATCCTTTTTCTCGTTCAGTGTCGCAATTCCGTCTGCCAGTGTTCCCATGTTTTCATCCACAGTATTCATACCGTCGATCAATTCTGTACAGGCATCCTGTAATGTCTTCACGCCGTCTGCCAGCTCCCCGCTTCCATCTACAAGCTGCGTTGCTGCATCTGTCAGTTCCGTAAATAATTCTTCAAGATCATCCATTCCCTCGATCTCATCAAGGCCAAGCGTATCCAGATTCAGCGGAACAGCCACAGTCATTGCCATCGCCAGTTTACAGTCTGTTACATCCGCTTCAATCTCGAATGTTTCCGGAAGCTTGACATCCTTCAAAAGTTCTGTATCCTGAAGCTTCAGGCTTTCTGCCATACCAGGAAGTCCGATTCCGACTACGATTTCCTTTTCTCCGTCTGAAATAACTTTACCGTTGTCCACTTTCACATTTTTGAAATTTTCAGAGGGCAGAACAAGACCGGTCGCCATCGTAAAAGGCGTATAAACTTCATTATTTTTCAGTTTATTCTCATACGTGTAGCAAATTCTCAGATGTCCGCTCTTCCCGGCAAGCTCCTCCGGGGCCATTTCGCGCCCGTCCAGATAATAGGCCGCGCGCACCGTAACCGGAAGCTCTTTGTTCGTACTGCCCTGATAATAAATATCCTGGCCATTTGCGTCCCAGGTCAGCTTCTGCCCATCAGAAGAGAACCCTTCCTCACCTTTCACATTTTCAATATCTTTCAGATCTGACTGGTCCGAAATGGATGCCTTTCCTTCACTGTTTTTGAGCCAGTCACTGACGATAATATTCTGTACCGCGCCTGACGCATCTGCCTTTACGTATACCGTTTCCTCTTTTGACACAGAAGTGTTTTCTGTCCCTGATGTGCCTTTATCCGCTGATGTGACTGTTTTTCCGTACACAGTCTCTGTTTTTTCGTCAGGAGCAGCGCCTGCATATACAAGCGGCATTCCTGCCTGCGCCATCATTACGCCTGCCATTGCTACTGCAAATTTTTTCGTCATCTTTTTATTTCTGTTCATTTTTTCTGGCCCCCTTAAAATTTTTACTCGTTTTACAGATTACTTTGTCAAAAACCATAAACATGGACGGCAGCACACACAGCACCACTGCCATACTGATCAGAGCGCCGCGGGCCATAAGGCTGCACAGAGAACTGATCATATCAATATTGGAATAAGCCCCCACACCGAAGGTTGCGGCAAAAAAGCTGAGCGCACTGACAATCACAGATTTCATACTCGCACGATGCGCAATCTGAATGGATTCCTTTTTACCCTTTCCGCTTCCCCGCTCCGCTTCATAACGGCTCGTCATTAAGATTGCATAATCCACAGTTGAACCCAGCTGGATCGTTCCTATGACAATGGATGCAATAAACGGAAGCGTTGTTCCGGTCAGATACGGAATTCCGAGATTGATAAAAATTGCAAATTCGATAACTGCCACAAGTACAACCGGTAAAAAGCAGGATTTAAATACAAAAATAATAATGATAAACACTGCCAGAACAGAAACCGTGTTAACTACCTGAAAATCCTTGTCTGTAATCGTGATCAGATCTTTGGTACACGGAGCCTCTCCGACCAGCATCCCTGTCGGATCGTAACGCTTCAGGATTTCCTGCAGTTTGCTGATCTGCTGATTCACTTCATCGGACGCCACCTTATACTCATTGCTGACCAGCATCAGTTCATAATTACCGTTTTCCAGTATTTCCTTGATGGAATCCGGAATCATACTCTCCGGTATCCGGCTGCCAAGCAGTGTTTCCATCCCAAGCACGGATTTTACTCCGTCCACCTGCTCCATTTCCCCGATCATCGCCCGCACCTCTTTTCCAGGCAGACGGCTGTCAATCAGAAGCATATGCAAAGCTCCCATGTTGAAATTATCCTGCAATTTATTATTTGCCATGATACTCGGCAAATCCTCAGGAAGCGTTTCATCCAACGCATAATATACGTCCGCATTTTTCTGGCAATAGGCAGCCGGAACGATCAGTAAAAGAAGCAGCACTACAAAAATCCGATAATGGCGTGTAATAAAATCCGACACGCGAGGCATATCCGGCAGAAGCGGCCTGTGCTTCGTCTTTTCCAGAACCCGGTCAAAAATCAGAATCATGGATGGAAGAACCGTAACACAGCAGAATACTCCGATTACAACGCCCTTTGCCATAACAATACCCAGGTCAAGCCCCAGGGTAAAACTCATAAAACAAAGAGCTATAAAACCAGCTACTGTGGTGAGTGAACTGCCACATACGGATTTGATCGTCTTCTCCACCGCATGGGCCATCGCTTCTTTTCGATTGGTATAAATAGCAAGCTGTTCCTGATAGCTGTGCCACAGAAAAATCGAATAATCCATCGTAACGCCGAGCTGAAGAACCGCAGCAAGCGCTTTTGTGATATAAGAAATTTCTCCAAGGAATATGTTCGTTCCCAGATTGTACAGAATCGCCATTCCAATGCCGAGCAGAAATACCACGGGAATAAAAAACGACTCCATTGCAACCGCCAGCACCAGGGCTGAAAGCACAACCGCAATCAGAACATAGACCGGCGTTTCCTGTTCAGAAAGTTCTTTTGTGTCGGTAACAATTGCCGACATACCGCTCAGGAAACACTGTTTTCCCGCCAATGCGCGTATCTCCTTGATCGCATCCATTGTTTCATCCGCTGACGTTGTTGTATCAAATATCAGAAACATCATGGTGCTGTCTTCTGTATTGAAAATCTCCCGCACCTTGTCAGGAAGCATTTCCATCGGTATGCTCAAATCCATCAGACTGTCATACCAGACAACTTTCTCCACATGCTCTACCTGTTCTATTTTCTTCTTCAGTGCCGAAACATCCTTGTTTTCCATCCCCTCACAGAGAAACAGCGAGTATGCCCCGGTACCAAATTCATCTACCAGAATATCCTGCCCCTGCATGGTCTCAATATCCTTTGGCAGATAGTACAGAATATCATAGTTGACTCTGGTCCGTATCATTCCCAGCAAGGAGGGAACTAACAGAAGAATGCTCACTATGAAAATCGGGATTCTCCATTTTACAATCTTTTCTCCTACTTTATACATCTCATCCTCCTAAAATTGACCTTTAGTCATTTTCTATTATGTGTTATAACGCAAAAATGACCATTAGTCAATATCTTTTCCAGAAAAACATTGACCAAAAGTCATTTTTGTGATAAAAATAAGAAAAAGGGATACAGGAGACTGGAAAATGGGAAAAATTGAACAAAACAAGAAAATAAAAATGGAATCTCTTCTGAACACAGCATTTACGCTGTTTACTTCAAAAGGATTCCAAAACACATCCATTTCTGATATTGTCAAAAATGCCGGTGTTGCCAAAGGCACTTTCTATCTTTATTTCACAGATAAATATGACATCCGGAACAAACTGATCGCGCACAAAGCAACCAGACTGTTCTATGATTCCTATGCTTCCCTCTGTTCCCGCCCGGATATCGTCAGCTTCGAGGAACAGCTCATTTATATGACCGATTATATTATAGAACGCTTAAATGCAGACAAATCCCTGCTGAATTTCATCGCCAAACACCTGAGCTGGGGGATTTTCCGCAACAGTCTGATCAGCTTCCATGACAGCAATGACCACAATGCCTATGAACTGTTCAACGATCTGCTGCGCCAGTCCGGCCTTGAGTTCCATGACCCCGAAATCATGATCTACATGATTATCGAGCTTACAAGCGGCACGATCTACAACCCGATTCTTTATGGGCAGCCTGTCCCGCTCGACCAGATCAAACCTCATCTTTACGAGGCCATCCGAAGCCAGATCCGCCGACATATCATCACGCAGGAGGAACATCCGCAATGCAGCTGACCATATATTCGCAGGCAATGCATAACCGTACATTCCGCAGACGGCGGCAAATATGCTTACCGCCTCACGCCTATAACCGCATCGTCAGAGCAATCCGTTTCTTCTGAAGATCCACACTCAACACCTTCACTTCAACGATATCGCCCACACTGACGACCTCCAGCGGATGCTTCACAAATTTCTTATTGCTCAGCTGCGAAATATGCACCAGGCCATCCTGGTGGACACCGATATCCACAAATGCGCCAAAATCTATGACGTTTCGCACGGTTCCTTTCAGGATCATACCTTCTTTTAAATCTTTCATTTCCAGAACATCCGTGCGCAGAATCGGCTGCGGCATGTCCTCTCTTGGATCGCGTCCCGGTTTGCACAGCTCTTTCACGATATCGCGCAGTGTCGGCTCCCCGATCCCAATCCGCTCTGCCGTTTTTTTGTAATCTTTCACAAGAACAGAACGCACGCCCTGCTCCGTAATCCAGTCTTTCGTATAACCCAGTTCAGCCAGCAGCTTTTCCGCCGCTTCATAGCTCTCCGGGTGGATGCTTGTAGCGTCAAGTGGATTCTCGCCGCCAGCAATCCGCATAAATCCGGCGCACTGCTCAAATGCTTTAGGGCCGAGCTTCGGTACTTTCAAAAGCTCTCTGCGGTTTCTGAATTTGCCATTCGCCTCACGGTAGGCCACAATATTTTTCGCAATCACTTTTGTGATGCCGGAAATATGTTCCATCAGCGGCGCTGACGCGGTATTCAGATCTACGCCGACGCGGTTTACACTGTCTTCCACCACGCCGTCCAGCGCTTCTCCCAGCTTTTTCTGATTCATATCATGCTGATACTGTCCGACGCCGATTGACTTGGGATCAATTTTCACCAGCTCCGCCAGCGGGTCCTGCACACGGCGGGCAATTGAAGCCGCACTGCGCTGTCCCACATCAAAATTCGGAAATTCTTCTGTGGCCAGTTTGCTGGCTGAATATACGGACGCTCCGGCCTCATTTGTAATAATATAGGAAACCTGCTCCGGAATCTCCCCCAGAAGCTCCACAATCACCTGCTCTGACTCGCGGGAAGCTGTGCCGTTTCCGAGTGAAATCAACGTTACGCCATATTTATGGATTAATTTCTTCACGGTTTCCTTTGCTGCCCGGATCTTTGCCTCATTTGTTGGCGCAGTCGGATAGACCACCGTGGTATCAAGCACCTTTCCGGTTGCATCCACCACAGCCAGTTTGCAGCCTGTACGGAACGCCGGGTCCCAGCCAAGAACCACATGCCCTGCAATCGGGGGCTGCATCAGCAGCTGTTCCAGATTTTTTCCGAACACAGAAATTGCCCCGGTCTCCGCCTTTTCCGTCAGATCATTTCGTATCTCCCGCTCAATCGCCGGCGCAATCAGACGTTTGTAACTGTCCGCAACCACCTCGGCAAGCGCTCCGGCCGTAACCGGATTATCCCGCGTAATGACCTGCTTTTCCAGATAACCAAGAATCTTCTCCTCCGGCGCCTCAATTTTCACGGTCAGGAACTTCTCTTTTTCTCCCCGGTTGAGTGCCAGCACGCGGTGGCCGGCGGCTTTTGAAATCGGCTCTGCATACGAATAGTACATTTCATAGACAGACTGCGTTTCTTCATCCTTTGCCTCCGAGACAAGCATTCCTTCCCGAACCGTCATCTCACGGATGCGAATGCGGTAATCCGCCTCGTCTGCCACAGACTCTGCCAGAATATCTTTTGCACCGCTGAGCGCATCAGCCACGGTCAAAACTTCCTTTTCCTCAGACAGAAACGCTTCCGCCTCTTTTTCCAGCGGATTCTTTGTCATCTGCAGCAAAATAAGATTGGCAAGAGGCTCCAGCCCCTTTTCCTTTGCAATCGTAGCCCTCGTACGCCGCTTCGGGCGGTACGGGCGGTACAAATCTTCCACAACAACCAGTGTCTGCGCTTCCTCAATCTGCTTTTTCAATTCCGGTGTCAGCTTGCCCTGCTCCTCTATCGTGGCAAGTACCTGCGCCTTTTTCTCTTCCAGATTACGCAGATAATTCAGCCGTTCAAACAGGTTTCTGAGTATCTCATCATTCAGTGAGCCGGTCGCTTCTTTCCGGTAACGCGAAATAAACGGAATCGTATTGCCGTCATCAATCAGCTTTACAGCTGCTTCCACCTGCCATACATTGACTTCCAGTTCCTGTGCCAGTGTCTTGATAATATCCATAATTCCTCCTGCCATTTTGTTTCTGTTCCCGCACAGTATAGCGCATTTGGGACAAAATCACAAGCCGCCGCTTCCTTTCTATCTTTTTTCTGCCATATCATTCGTCACATCCGTCTGATGTATTGAATTTTCACGCAAATGCCACAGAATTAATACCTTTTATATGCATCCGCTGAATATAGCAAAATAAGGACATACCGCATTTGGTATGCCCGCAATTACTTCCATATTTGTATTTTTTCAGTTTCCGCACCAATCCACCATGGTTCCCATTTCACCCAGCAAATTCGTTTTAATCACTTCTCTTCCCTGGTTCATGT
>CAOJHI010000101.1 GCA_948436005.1 uncultured Lachnospiraceae bacterium | reverse complement strand
ATTCAATAACGTTACGATATTTACTCTGATACTCTCTCTGATCGCAATATAACAGCTCCGCATCTCCCATTTCTTTATCCAAGATATATCCTCGGTGAGCCTCATCAATTATGATCAGATCATAATCTGTAACTGCAGGCTTTGTATCTGTTTCATTATACAGAATACGTTTTACCATACTCTGAACAGTTGCAACCTGAATACGCGTCTCTTTATCAATCGTTTTATCTTCCAGGCCTTTAATGTTATAGATTTCATCTAAAGTCATTAAGTCTTCCAGTTTTACCTCTTTGAATACATCCATAGCCTGATCGCCAAGAGAAGTCCGGTCTACAAGAAATAAAATACGTTTAAAACGATTGGTTTTTAAAAAACGATAAATCATTCCCAAAACAGTTCGGGTCTTACCCGTACCAGTAGCCATTGCAAGAAGCACTGTCTTTTTACCAGCAATCACAGCCTTTTCTGCTGCTTTAATTGCATTCATCTGGTATTCCCGAAGATTCAGTCCCTCTTTGTCTGTCAGAAAATCATAAGTCATCGTATGTAATGCCTGATTACCCGCCTGAATATCTTTCTCAAGCAGTTCTTCCATACCGTTCGGACTTATCCAGCCATGTAATGCTTCTGGTATGTTAGACGGCTCTCTCAGATCTAGAAACCAGATTCCCGACTTGGTTTTATATTGCTCCAGATATGGCCGACCATTGGTAGCAAATGTAAATGGTACCTTATATTTCCCCCATGTGCCAATTTGATACAACGAATCTTCTTTTCGAATATTTTTAGGGTAATCTTTTCCTTGATAATCTAGCACAGATGGAATATCCTTGTGTTCTGCTTTTGCCTCGATGATACCGACAAATTTTGTGCCTACAAATAATGCATAGTCTGCCCGTCCGCCATGTCCAACCGTCGAATCTGTCGGCCATTCTGCAATTGCCAGATTACGTCCCTTTTCCGGGCGAACCCCTTTTGAATATCGGATATTCTCCGTATCAGCTTCCCATCCTACCTGTCTGAGCTGCGCATCAATCATATAACGTGTTTCTGCTTCTGTTTTCTGCCTTTGGTTAGCCATTTTATTGGCTTGTTTTTTCCGTTCCGATTTTTCTACTGGTTTTGCTTTTGCCGCCTTTTTCTCTGCCTGTTTCGTCAGTTCTTCTGCCAGTTTTTCTTCCTGCTCCAAGACGTCATTTGTAACTGCCGGTTCTCCCTCCTCCGTTCCGACTACCGACATGACAAATTCATGATGCTGATAATTCCAATCACCATACGTTTGCATAAACCATTCACAAAGACTATATGCCATCACAATTAAAATCTTAGAATCCGACACTGAATCATAATTCTCATGAACGGCTTTATTTCTAACTTTTCTCAATGCGTGAATAATTTCTGTCAAATCTGTAGTTAAAAGGCCTTCCCGTTGCAATACATTAATCCGATTAACTGCTGTATTGTCAAAAGGAAATGGAATTTTATCATATGTAAACATAAGATTTACAATTGTTTCTCCCATCATTCCAAGCTTCATTAAACACGAGTTAGGATCACTAAAACAATATTTTTCAGCCTGTTTTCCAAAAGTAGCTAAAATTGGAAATTCAGCCTCCAAAAATTCAAAATTTGACATTTTGTCACCGCGCTTTCTCATTGGTATACATTTGATATATTTTTTCAAACCTTCTGATATCTCAATCAAAATAACTTCTCATAATTATTTATTATCACTATATCATAGGTCG
Source organism: uncultured Lachnospiraceae bacterium (assembly GCA_948436005.1). Classification (GTDB taxonomy): domain Bacteria; phylum Bacillota; class Clostridia; order Lachnospirales; family Lachnospiraceae; genus Choladousia. Next base: position 8,900 of record CAOJHI010000101.1, on the reverse strand, counting down.
TACTTTTCAACAACTCTAAGCCACGAGATTACAGGAAACATTTCAGAAATCCTATAATCCCACAAAAAGCCTTTTTTCCATCACTAATCATCTAATATAAAATTCAAGAGGGCCATGACTCTAATCAAGTCAAGACCCTCCTGTTTTATTTTCTGACAGCAATCATTGTTTGCTATCTCTTCGATTTACTTTTATATCTATACAAGTGCTACTGTCTCACGGCAAATCGCCAGTTCTTCGTTTGTCGGAATAACGGCAACCTTCACCTTAGAATCTGCAGTAGAGATCACACAGTCATCTCCGCGTTTTTTGTTTGCCTCTGCATCCAAGGCAATTCCGAGATATCCAAGATATCCGAGTACCATCTCGCGAACCAGCGGACCGTTCTCTCCGATACCTGCTGTAAATGCGATTGCATCCACGCCGTTCATAGCAGCTACATAAGAACCAATGTATTTTGCAACACGATAACAGAATACTTCAATCGCTGCTGCGCAGAGCTGATTTCCTTCTTCCATACCGCTTTCAAGGTCACGGAAGTCGCTGGACAGCTTTGAGATACCCTGTACGCCGGATTTCTTGTTCAGAACATTCATCACGCCTGCGATATCCAGGTTTTCTTTCTTTGCAATGAACTCCATGATCGCCGGATCGATATCTCCGGAACGTGTTCCCATCACAAGACCCTCAAGCGGGGTAAGACCCATGGAGGTATCTACACATTTGCCGTTTAATACTGCGGAAATGGAAGCGCCGTTTCCGAGATGTGCAACGATAATCTTGCTGTTTTCCGGATCAAGGCCAAGGAACTCTGCCGCATGCTTGGAAACGAAGCTGTGGCTGGTTCCGTGGAAGCCGTAACGTCTTACTTTATATTTCTCATAATACTCATACGGAAGTCCGTACAGATATGCCTTCTCCGGCATGGTCTGATGGAATGCCGTATCAAACACTGCTACCATCGGTACGCCCGGCATCAGCTCCATGCAGGCATTGATACCGATCAGGTTTGCCGGATTGTGAAGCGGTGCAAGATCGTTGCACTCTTCGATGGCTTTCAGAACTTCGTCGTTAATCACAACAGAGCTTGCAAACTTCTCGCCGCCGTGTACGACTCTGTGACCAACTGCATTTACTTCTGACAGGTCTTTGATTGCGCCAGTCTTGTCATTTACGAGAGCATCCAGAACCATCTGAATCGCTTCTTTGTGGGTCGGCATTGCTGCTTCTGTGACTTCTTTGTCACAGCCTGCTTTCTGATAGGTCAGTCTTCCGTCAATACCGATACGCTCGCAGAGGCCCTTTGCCAGTACTGCTTCGGAATCAGAGTTGATCAGCTGATATTTCAGGGAAGAACTTCCGCAGTTAATAACTAAAACATTCATTCTTTCTGTCCTCCAAACTATATCACCGCAGCCTGTGCGGGAGTGTTTTATTTGTCTGCTGCCTGGCACTGAACGGCTGTGATCGCTACAACGCCTACGATATCGTCAGCAGAACATCCTCTGGAGAGGTCGTTTACCGGCTTTGCGATACCCTGGGTAACCGGGCCGTAAGCTTCTGCCTTGCCAAGTCTCTGAACGAGCTTGTAACCGATGTTTCCTGCATCCAGGTTCGGGAATACCAGAACGTTTGCCTTGCCTGCAACGTCGCTCTTCGGAGCCTTGGAAGCGCCTACGCTCGGAACGATTGCCGCGTCAAGCTGCAGCTCGCCGTCGAGTTTGAGGTTCGGATACTGCTCTTTTGCGATTCTCGTTGCTTCTACCATCTTGTCTACCAGTGCATGCTTTGCACTTCCCATCGTGGAATGGGACAGCATGGCAACCTTTGCCTCCTCGCCGACGAGAAGCTCGAAGGACTCTGCGGAGGATGCTGCGATCGCTGCCAGCTCTTCCGGATTCGGATCCTGTACAAGACCGGAATCAGCAAAAACGAACGCGCCGTTTGCGCCGTACTCGCAGTCCGGAACTACCATCAGGAAGAATGCTGATACAAGCTTTGTGCCCGGCTTTGTCTTCAGAATCTGCAGACACGGACGAAGCGTATCTGCTGTGGAATGGCATGCACCGGATACCATACCGTCTGCATCGCCCATTTTTACCATCATAACGCCATAATACAGATACTGATTCAGAAGAATTTCTTTTGCCTGTTCCGGAGTCATGCCCTTTTTGGAACGAAGCTCAACAAGTTTGTCAATGTACGCCGGTGTCTTTTCATAAGTAGCCGGATCAACGATGATTGCTCCTGAAATATCCAGGCCCTCGCTGCCTTTCTTTACTGCCTCCTCGCTGCCGACCAGAACGATATTTGCAATACCTTCCGCAAGAATTTTTGCAGCTGCCTCGTATGTTCTCCTGTCTTCTGTCTCCGGCAGAACGATGGTCTTCTTGTTTGCTTTTGCTTTCTCTTTCAGAATGTCAATAAATGCCATGATTCATGGACTCCTTTCACTTGTATTTACGTCAGCGTGATCCTGCAAGATGTTGTGCCATCCCGAACCGCACTTTGGGAATAATTATACTCCAAAATTTTACATCGGACAAGTCCAATTTTGCGTTGCGGAGGCCTGTTTTGTCTGGTAAAATAGGGATTATTTCTATTGTATTGAAAATAAAACAAAATGAAGGACGGAAAAATGTTGGAAAGAGGACGAACCGCGGGGGGGGGGGGCAAAAAGGGGGTGCAAAAAAAAAAGAAAACCCCAAATGTTGGGACCCCACCCCCGGGGGGGGGTCCCCAACACCGGGTCAAAAAAACAAACACTCACCCCTTTTTTGCCCCCCCCCCCCCGCGGTTCTGACTTTGAGAAATATTTTCCGGCCTTAAAATCAGGGGGCCGGCAAACAAGTCACCCCTTAATTTATGTACGGCGTCATCGCTCTGGGGTTTAGGAAAAGTTTTCTCTTACTTATTAAAAAAAAGAATAGGTATGCGATATGATGGATATCCCATTTACAGTAGCGCTTCATTGAATCCGTTACTGTAAGATGCGATTTACTATAAATAGATAACTGGGGAAAGTGGAGAATTATGCGTACAGTCGGAATTGTTGCAGAATATAATCCGTTTCATACGGGGCATGCTTATCATTTGGAGCGGGCGAAAGAAATGGCCGGGGCTGATTTTGCGTTGGTTGTTATGAGTCCGGATTTTGTACAGCGGGGGGAACCTGCTGTATTTGATAAATATACGCGTACAAGGATGGCACTTGCAGGAGGGGCGGATCTTGTACTGGAGCTTCCGCTTCGATTTGCAACCGGGAGCGCGGAATATTTTGCACAGGGAGCACTCGCTTTGCTTGACGGGCTTGGCGTGGTGGATGCCCTTTGTTTTGGTGCGGAGACAGACGATCCTGAGTTGTTTCTTGGAACGGCGCGGATTCTGGAACGGGAGCCGGATGAATATATACAGATATTGAAACAGTTTCTTAAAACAGGGATGACGTTTCCGCAGGCACGGATGGAGGCGCTGGCCATTTATACGGATGCTTTTTCTGAGCATACAGAGGATTCTGTAAAATCAGAACTTTTTGCAACTATAGATATTTCTGCTTCTGTAAGAAACAAAACCCACCTGTACCTGCATGACAATGATCCGGGGTATCCAAATTACAGGGGCTCCCAGAATAATTATCGAACCTTTCTGTCAGCTCCCAATAACATCCTTGGTATCGAATACTGCCGTGCTCTTTTGCGTCTTGACAGTCCTATCACTGCATTGCCGGTCAGGCGCGAAGGCAGCTGCTATAACAGCCTTTCACTGGATGGAACTTTCTGCTCTGCGACAGCGCTTCGCCGGGAGCTTATTCATGATAGTAATGCTTTACACCGCAGTTGTAATTCAAAAAATGACTATCGAATTTCTGGCACCGGGCAAAGCCCGGACAGCAATGTCTCTGCCAAAACGCTGCGGCATATTCCGGAATCCTGTCGTTCACTTTTTGTACAGGCATGCAGGACTGCCTGCTATCCGGAACTTTTTATGCCGTATCTCGATGAAAAGCTTCTTGCGCAGGACTGCTTTACACATATTCTCGATATTACGCCTGACCTCTCAGACCGTATGTCGAAGAAACGGTTCTCCTGTATCGGAAAATCCTGGAGAGAGACCGTTGCATTGCTTAAGACAAAGCAGATAACGGAAGCACGTATCCGACGGGCTCTGCTTCACCTGATTCTCGATATTCGTCAGGATTCCGTGAAACAGTCTGCCGGCCAGCCAATGATTCCATACGCAAGGCTGCTTGGTTTCCGTACAGAAGCCGCCCCTCTTTTACATGAAATGAAACAAAACAGCAGCTTCCCCCTCATTTCCAAAAATGCAAATGCAGGAAAGCTGCTGTCTGAAAACGCCCTTCGGATGTGGGAGCAGGATATTTTTGCGTCCCATCTTTACCGCAGCGCCGTAGCCAGAACATACTGTCAGGATTTTAAAACAGAATACGAAATGAGTCCGGTGATCCTGTAAAAATCTCCCTGCCGTTTGTTCTGCTGCTATTTTATCATTGTACTCAGACCACCTTTTTATTTTATCCTACGATTAAAGCGCCGGTCTCTGTATCTCTGCTGAACTGGCTGAAGTATTCCCAAACCAGCTTTGCATAAGATGGTGAATGCCAGTGTGTTCCATCCTGTGCAATTGTCACGCGATACATCGGAACGCCGTCCTCCGTCCGGTATTCGCCAAAATGGTAGGTGGTATCGTCGAGTTCCTCACTCCATGTGTAGGTATAGTTCAGACCTGTCACCTGTTTTACCGCATCATCAGACTCTGCAACCAGTCGTTCGGCCTCATCTACCGTCAGCTCTTCAAACACACACTCATCTGCTGCCAGCAATGCATTAATCTCTGCCACACCGGTATCCACATCCTTCATACCGCACTCTGTAATTGGAAAGCTGTGATAACAGTCCATAGTTCCATACAGATAGTTGATCGGCATTTTCACTTCTGCAATTTTAGCCGTCTGCTCTTCTGTCAGGTTATTCTGTGCACCAATTCCAAATGGGGCCATTCCTGCGAAAGTTTCCGGATATGCCCATCCATTATTCAGCGTTGCAAGACCGCCCATGGAATTTCCTGTAATATAAATCCGGCTCTCATCTACCGGGTAATCTGCCTTCAGTTCTGACAACAGCTTCTGTACCGCATCCGGTTCCCTGTCTGTTGGCATTACTACCATATATTCCTGGGATTCTGCTGCATAATGGACAAAGCCAAAGCATTCTGCCGTGTATTTCGCATCGTTTCCTCCACGGCACACCACCATGACAGGATACTTCTTTTCTGCATTTGCTTCCTCATATGCAGACATCGGCACATAACTTGCCCATTCAAATTCTTCGTCTCCTACATGGTGCATTTCCTTTAGCACGCCGCCTTCATAATTTTTCCAGTACTCAATCAGCCCTGCATCCATCGGATCTGACCATTCTACGTAATGCCAGCACTGTTCCATCATTGTCTCACCCATGTGGGAATTAATAAAAGTATTTACATCATATCCGGCATCTGCCGCTCCAAGTGCTGTAAACAGCTCTTCCATTGTCGTATAATCGCTGAATGACTCCAGTGCCTTAGCTTCCTGATACCAATAATCTTTTTTCTCATAATCATATTCCTGGGCAAACACGCCTGCTGCCATAGCAAACGTCAGCATGGGAACAGCTGTCAGTATCACTTTCTTTTTCATCTGTTTTTCCTCCTGAATTTTCAATAAAATCTCCTTAAATTAAATCCACTTAATTTTCATTGTAAATGAATTCCCCGGTTTCCGTATTCCGGCTGAAGTTTTTCATAAAATCCCAGCTGTACGTTGCATCAAAGCCGCTTGGAATATGCCCCTTATTTTCCACTACAACAATTCTCAGACTGTTTACGCCGTCTGAATTTGTAAAATTATTTACATATACTTTATTGTTATGTGGATAATCAAATGAAGTCTCTTCAAATTTTCCTCCGGTCATATGTTCCATAATATTCATAGAGTTTTTGGCAAGCTCTGCACTTTCTTCTGATGTCAGACAATAGTCTTCATTTCCTGTTACAGTCATCAGATCATTCCAGCCTGAAACACTGTTCATCGGATTCGTATCAATCGGGTATGCATCGTATTTGTCAACCGTTCCTGCGATGCTGATAACCGGAAGTCCTGCTTCTTTTACTGCTGCAAAAGCCTCTTCTTCCTGTGAGATATATTTCGGCGCAACATCAAGTGTTGTAATTGCCGCCAGAAGTGTCGGATATGCAGCTGACAAATTGATGGACTGCATTGCTCCCATAGAAGAGCCTGTCGCATAAATTCTGCTCTCATCGATAGGATACGTTTTCTTTACCTTCTGAAGAATATTGTACAGATTTTCGGAATCCTCATTTTCTGCCATAATCAGTACAAGGCCCTCCTCTGCTGCAATCTGGCAGTAGCCGAATGTTTCTGCCTGATAAGCCGGTTCTCCGCCGCCATGGTTTACAAAAATACATGGGTATGCTTCTTCTGCGTTTTCTGCTGCTCCAGCCGGAGTATACAGATAATAATCGCCTATGATTCCATCTGCATCTGCTTTTTCCTGATCCTCCTGGATATATGCTTCTTTATGCAGCCCCTGTCTCTCCCAGTAAGCGACAAGATTTTCATTCATGGGATCCTTTGCATACGTAATATACGTATAAAAATTTTTCGCTGTCTGCTCTCCCCACGCGCTGTTAATAAAACTGTTCAGATTCAGGTCATTTGAAGACTGAAATCCAATCAGTTCTCCAAAGGTCGGATAATCCGCCCACAGGCAGTTGAATTTCTGATCATACAGGTATTTCATCTCGTAATCATACTGTGACACAGCTGAAACACTGCATACATTTCCAACCAGACATGCTACACCTAAAAGCAATGCGATTCTTTTCTTCATCATTTCTCTGTTCTCCTTTTTCAATTTTCCAAGCGCGCTTTACCCCTGCACTGTAACACCGGAAAATCAGAATGTAAACGCACGCAGACGTTTCCGACAAATCCAGTAACCTTTTCGCAAAAAAAGACACCTTGAGGCTTCCCTCCGGTGTCAGATTCTGCTTGATTTTAAACCGCTGCATCTATATTTAATTTCCCTGGTCCTCTCTGTACTCGGAAGGCGTCCGGCCTGTTTTTTCCCGAAAAACACGGCTGAAATATTTGCTGTTGCCGAGTCCCGTCAATTCCGCAACCTCACTGATATTAAAACATTCTTCACAAAGCATACGTTTCGCAGCCTCCAGCCGAACCTCCAGAAGATACTCTTTAAAATTCTGCCCTGTCTCCTGCTTAAACAGGCGGCTCAAATATGCCGGACTGAGAAATACCTGATCTGCAACACTTTCAAGTGACAGTTTTTCTTCATAATGCATTTCTATATACTCCTTGACCATTCGAATGGTCTGCGATTCGCCTGTTACAGGCTTCGGCGTCTCTGCTTCCAAAGCAAGGCACACGCGCCGCAGCGCCATACACAATTCGGAACGGATAACGGGTTTTGGCAAAAGATCCACCAGGCCCAGCTGCAACGCCGTCCTTGCATAGGCAAAATCCGCATATGCACTCGTCAGAATGAAATGTATTTCCGGATGAAGCTTCCGGACTTTTGCCGCTACATCAAGCCCGGTCATCACAGGCATCACAATATCTGTAATGACAATCTGCGGATTTTTCTGCGAAATCTCCTTCAGCAGTTCTTCTCCGTCAGAAGCGGTTCCGTTCAGAACCAGCCCAAGCTCTTTCCAGGGAATCTGCTGTTTTAACCGGTTCAATACATGCTGCTCATCATCCGCCAGCACCACTCCTATCATACGCAGGCTCCTTCCTTTGCAATCTGTTTTTTACTGTTTGTCTGCTTTTTCTTCTGAAACCTCAGTATAATTTTCGTTCCTCTGCCAGGAGCGCTCTCAATATTCAGGCTGCAGCCCTCCCGAAAAAATTCTTTCATTCTGTGATAGACAAGAATCATTCCAATTCCATGCGAAAAGTCTCCGGTCAATCCATGTTCTATTCTGTCCTTCAGGCAGGCAAGCTCCTCCTCTGTCATGCCGATCCCGTTATCCTCCACAGTGACGCAGACCCCATCCGCTCCCCTTTTTGCGCTGCAATGAATCCAACCTCCGGAAGGATAAGAACCGACGCCATGCTGCATCGCATTTTCTGCAAGAGGCTGCAAAATCATGGCCGGCATGGCTGCATCCTCGCAGTCCGGATCAATCTCAATCCGAAACTGAAACCGGCTTCCAAACCGAAGCCGCTGCAAATAAAAATAATAACGCAAATTAGACGCTTCCTGCGAAAGCGTTGCCGTCTTATTCATGTAAGATAACGAATAGCGAAGGGAAAGAGACAGCTGTTCAATTGCCTCTTGCGTCCTGGGCGCATCCTCCCGCATGGAAAGATCAGCCATCACCGAAAGAATATTGAACAAAAAATGGGGATTTACAAGCGACTGAAACATCTGAAGTCTGGCCTGATGCAGCTGTTTCTGTACCGTAATACGCCTGATCTCTTCATCCTTCAGCTGTTTTTCCAGTTCCTGCTTTTGTACTAATTCTGCCATCTGCTCCTGTGTGGTATCAATCAGCCGGTAAAAAACTTCTGTCAGAACCTGCATTTCATCCTTTGCCAGATCAGGCATCTGCATACGCTCAGGTTCCTCCTGCCCGCTGCTGATTTTTTCCGCTGTATGTGTAAGCTCCAGAACCGGATGCAAAAATTTTTCACTGAACCGCAGAATATACCAGATACACGCAAATGCAGCTGCAAGCACTCCGACTGATATCACGATCCAGATCCTGTTCCACACAGTATCAAGGTGCTCCTTCTGCGCTTCTGCCTTTTCATCCACCATATTCCATAAACTGATATAGGCGTTCTCAATAATCCTTTT
>CAOJHI010000100.1 GCA_948436005.1 uncultured Lachnospiraceae bacterium | reverse complement strand
ATGTTTCAGCCTGCGGAAGAAACCTTTGAGGGTGCGAAGGATATGCTGGCAAACGGGATACTGGAAGGTGTGGATGGAGCCCTAGCTTATCATGTGGGTTCCGGAAGGATTCCGATGGGGTTATTTATGTATAACAGAGGAGGAACCATGATGTACTCTGTGGACGGCTTCCGGATTACAGTCCATGGACAGGGGGCACATGGGGCATATCCGCACAATTCTGTTGATCCCATTAATATCGGCGTCCATATTTATCTTGTTCTGGAAGCTCTGATTGCACGGGAAGCGGATCCTGCTCAATCCTGCGTGCTGACTATCGGCAGTTTTTCAGCAGGCTCAGCACCAAATATAATACCGGATACCGCTGTTCTTCAGGGGACTTTGCGTACCAATGACAGAGCCAGCCGTGAAAAACTGGTTCGGAGGCTGAAAGAGACCGTGCAAAAGACTGCAGGGGTATTTGGGGGTGCAGCAGAGATCGAGATAATCTCCGAGGTGCCGCCGTTGATCTGTGCTCCCGCTATGACTGACGAAATGGTAGGCTATATGAAAGAGCTGCCGATTCCAGGCCTGACGCCTGTTCCGGACATGTCATCCAGTGCTTCTGAGGATTTTGCGTTTGTTGCAGAGAAAGTGCCCAGCGTATTCATGTATCTTTCGGCGGGCTATATGGATGAGAGAGGGGATGCGCCTGCCCACAATCCGAGAGTTCAGTTCAATGAGGATGTTTGTCCAATCGGTTCTGCCTGTCTGGCACATTGTGCGGTCCGCTGGTTGGAGGAACATCAATAGATAAAACAGTCAAAAAAATATATTTTGATTGAAAGACTGCATTTGATATAAAGAAACTCTGTGATCTTGGTTATTCAAGATTTACAGAGTTTTTTTAATGTATGTATTTTCCATTTCAGATATGTTTGGAAAAAATAATTCTGCATTCTGCATAAAAAGGAACTTCTATGCAAAGACTTTGTGTAGAAATAAGGATTCGTAACAGAAATGGTCCGGTGGCGGGAACCGTCAGTTTAGAGGAACAAAGTGAATGGACAGAGTCAGGTTTTATGAATGCTTTGGGAAGGAGGAACTTTGGCATGAGTCTTCTGAAAAAGGAAAACGTGCAGATTTGTGACACAGCTGACAACTGGCGGGATGCAATCAGGATCTCGGTACAGCCGCTGGAACAGGGCGGTTATGTAGAAAGCTGTTATAAGGATGGGATTATTGAAAATATAGAAAAATTAGGTCCTTACATTATTATCGCAGACCATATTGCGCTGCCGCATGCAAGGCCGGAACAGGGAGCTGTCAAAACGCAGATTGGCATTACGTTATTCCGGCAGGATATCAAGTTTGACGGCAAAGAAGCAACAGCCAGATTATTTGTGACATTAGCGGCTAAGGACAATGACAGCCATTTGGATGCGCTGGTACAGATATCGGAGCTGCTGTCTGATGAGGAAAGAGTGGAAAAGATTTTAGAGTCTCCGGATGTACAGACTTTATACCACTATTTTGAACGTATCTGAGAGAGAAAAGGAGTTATGTTATGCTTGGTATTTTACAGTTTATTCAACAGGTGCTTTCCACACCGGCAATTTTTGTGGGTCTGATTGCGCTGCTAGGTCTGCTGCTCCAGCGTCAGGATGTACAGACCTGTGTAAAGGGAACCATTAAAACAATACTCGGATTTATTGTGCTGAATGCAGGAGCCGGTGTTGTCCAGGATTCCATTATTCCATTTGGTGATCTGTTTCAGGCAGCTTTCCATGTAGAGGGAGTTGTGCCGAATAACGAGGCAGTCACATCGTTGGCATTAAACAGTTATGCGGTGCAGACAGCTTCCATATTTGCACTTGGCATGTGTGCCAATATTCTGCTTGCACGGTTTTCAAGGCTGAAATATATTTTCTTAACCGGACACCATGCCTTATATATGTCCTGCCTGATTTCCATTCTCATGACAATCAGCGGTCTGACAGGCTTTAAACTGATTCTTGCAGGCGCATTGCTGCTGGGGCTTGTGATGACGATATTTCCGGCTATCATGCAGCCCACGATTGAAGCAGTCACAGGGGACGATTCTCTGGCGCTTGGCCATTTTGGAAGCAGCTGTTATTGGCTGAGCGCTCAGATTGGTAAGCTGTTCGGCAAAAACGAGGATACGGTGACAACAGAGGATATTAATTTCCCGACAACGCTGTCCTTCCTGAGAGAGAATACGATTTCGATTGCTCTGGCCATGTTCCTGTGCTATATCATCGTTGCGGGAGTGGCGGTATTTGCTTCTCCTGCGGAAGCTGCCGCAATCATCGGAGCAGATAACTGGGTAATTTATTCTGTCATTCAATCCATTACGTTTTCAGCAGGTATTTACATTGTGCTTTCAGGGGTTCGTATGCTGATTAATGAAATTGTACCTGCTTTTAAGGGAATCTCAGAGAAACTTGTGCCAAATGCAAAACCGGCGCTCGACTGCCCGATCGTATTTCCATATGCGCCGAATGCGGTGCTGCTTGGATTTTTCAGCTCTTTTATCGGGGGAATTGTAGCGCTTGCGATTCTTGCATTCATGGGAAGAGCGGGAATTGCAGTTGCGATTATCCTTCCGGGAGCAGTGCTCCATTTCTTCTGTGGAGCGACGGCGGGCGTATGCGGCAATGCGCGCGGAGGTTTGAAGGGCTGCATTGCAGGGGCGTTTGTACACGGGGTAGTGGCTACCTTCCTGATTGCAGGAATGTATCCCGTATTAAGTTCAATGGGATTTGCAAACACTGCATTTTCTGACACAGACTTTACGCTTGTGGGCATTATATTTGGTAATCTGACAAAGGTTATGAGCGGAAATGTTTTGTTTGGGCTTATTATTGTTTTATTCCTGCTTCCGATTATTTTCAATTTGATTGGCGGGAAAAGGAAAACGGAATAGGAGATAAATGAAAAGGGATAAATGAAAAAAGATAAATGAAATTGAGGTAAACGAAAAGAGATAAATGATAATCATGTAGCAGGAGGAAAATGAAATGATTAAAAAAATTCTGTGTTTTTGCGGTTCCGGACTGGGAACGTCTTTTGTTATGGAGATGAATGTAAAAAAAGCTTTGAAAAACCTGGGAATTGAAGGAGTAACCGTTGATCACTCAACGATTGACGACGTGCTACCGGGTGCGGCAGACCTCTTTGTCTGCAGCGCTGACCTTCTGCCAAATGCGCAGAAGGCGGGAAAGGCAATCGGACTGAATAATATGGTAGCAGTGAAAGAAATTCAGGAAAAGCTGAAAGCAGTGTTTGAAGAAGAATAGAGATCGGTCATCCAATCTGTACAACCCGACGCATGTCTTCCGGAATATCGCATGTGAACGCAAGCGCTTCGCCCGTAATCGGATGTGAGAAAGAAAGTCTGTGGGAATGGAGCGCCTGGCGTTTGATGAGCTGCATCGAAGTCGGGTGATATAAAAAATCGCCGATCAGCGGATGTCCGATATGTTTCATGTGAACGCGAATCTGGTGTGTCCTTCCTGTTTCCAGACACACGGAAGCGAGAGAGAGCGGCGGGGCGCTGTCAATATGTTTCAGACAGCGGTAATGCGTGATCGCAGTTTCGCCGCGATCTGAATCGACACAACGCATAATTGCAGAATCCTCAGCCCGCGCGATCGGAGCGTTGATCGTGCCGGCAGGAGGAAGGAGACCTTCTGTGATGGCAAGATACTCTCTGTGAATGAGGCGGGAGGCGGACATTTCAGACAGGATGGCGCCGCTTAACATATGCTTGGCAATGATTAAAAGCCCGCTGGTATCCCGGTCAAGACGGTTAATGCAACGGAAAACGAACGGAATATCCTTTGACGCGAAGTGGTACATAATCCCGTTTGCCAGCGTGTTTTCATAATTATTGACAGAAGGGTGAATGGGGGTATCGCTTGCTTTATTGACCACCATCAGATCTTCATCTTCGTATACAATATCGAGTTCCATGGGAACCGGAACAATATTTGGCGAAGAGGTTTCCTCGATCAGACGGATTTGTAAAAGGTCGCCGCAATTCAGATGCTGGTTTGTGTAGGCCCATTCGCCGTTGCGCAGAATTCCGCGTTCAGTGCGTTTCAGGTGAGTCAGGACATGGTGAGAGCAGCCCTGACTGCGAAGAAACTGTTCGACCGTCAATCCTGCTCCGGCATGTCGGATTGGCCTGCCGGAAGCGGCAGACAGATCAGCTATTGTGTTTTCTGTTATCTCCCAGGATAATGTACGGTTCATACTTTCATTCCTCCCGCAGTGATATTTATTAATGTTAACGTTCCTTAAGTATACGCTGCCTTTGTTATATGGCGTAAACAGAAGAGGCTGCTGCATTTTTCATGCGGCAGCCTCCTGGTTTGTGGACACCCGCATAAGGAATCTAATTGCTGACGCAGTATGCAGGCGGTACGGCGGGCAGGAAAAATTTTCGTGCCCGATGATTAGCTGGACTTTACTTTATTCCAGTAATCGTTATAAATATTGTCAACTTCGTCCCCAAGATAGTGGAAGGTTTCACAGCGTTCCATATCTGCGGCATCCGGGAATGCGATTTTGCTGTTTTTGATATCCTCGTCCTCAATCAGCTCGCGGGCAGCCATATTTGGTGTGGAGTAGGTGATGTATTCAAAGTTCATGAGTGCAATTTCCGGTTTGCACATGAAATTGATAAAGGCCTCTGCGTTTTCTTTATTTTTAGCGTTTTTCGGAATCACCCAGCTGTCAATCCAGATATTGGAGCCTTCTTCCGGAATTACGTATTCGAGATTCTCATTTTCGCGCTGCGTATAAATCGCTTCACCTGAGTAAATAACGCCGATTGCAGCTTCGTCGCCGATCATCTTATCGCGCACCTGGTCGATGACATATGCCTGAACAAGCGGTTTCTGCTCAATCAGGGTATCCGCAGCCTCGGAAATTTCTTTTTCATCTGTAGTATTCAGGGAGTAGCCCAGCCGTTTCAGTGCAATACCGAGCGCGTCGCGCACGCTGTCCTGCATCAGAATGTTGTCTTTGTATTTCTCATCCCAGAGCACATCCCAGCTTGTGATCGGTTCGTCAACCATTGTTTTATTGTAGAGAATACCCACGGTTCCCCAGCAATACGGCACAGAATATTTATTTTCCGGGTCAAATTCACGGGAGGATTTCAGGTATTCCTCACCGATATTTTCAATATTCGGAATATGATCGAAATTGATTTCAGCAAGAAGGTCATTCTCGATCATTTTCTGAATCATATAATCAGAAGGACAGACAACATCGTAGGCAATCGCGCCCGTTTCAATCTTCGGATACATAATTTCATTTGTCTCAAATTCTTCATAAATAACCTTAATTCCAGTTTCCTCTGTAAATAGCTCCAGCGTATCCGGATCAAGGTATTCGCCCCAGTTGTAAACAATGACCTCACCGGAGCCCTTTTTGTTTTCCGCCTCTTCGGTCTTCTTCTCATCCTCAGAAGCTGCTTTGCTTTCCGTCTCCTGAGAGTCAGCAACTACCTTCGTGTCCTTTGTCTCCTTCTCATCACCGCCGCTCTTTCCGCAGCCAGCCAGAAGTACGGCAGGAATAATCCCTGCAAGAATCAACAGATTTCTTTTTTTCATCTTTTTCTCCTCCCTGAATCATAAATAAAATAATTATTATGCAAATTGCTACCAGGATAACTGTAAAATTCTTCCTGAGAAAATACTTTACTCAGCATTCTCCTGAATCCTGCTGTGAATTACAACCACACAGGCGGAAATTTTTTCACAGCCAGCCCCCTGGTAAGCAACACAAAACAAGGGGTGACTTGTTTGCCCCGGAACCCCGGTTTTGTGTTGCTTACCAGGGAGCGTCCTGTAAAAAATCACACTTTCGCATTATTTTTCTGCTTTGGTTTATAGTTTACGATCAGCAGCAGTAGCAGTACTGTTATAAAAACAAGCGTCGAGAGCGCATACATTTCCGGCTTAATGCCCTTGCGGACTTCGGAATAAATTTTCGTTGAGAGCGTATCCACGCCGGGACCTTTTACAAAGTGTGTAATAATAAAGTCATCCAGCGATAACGTAAATGCCAGAAGGAAGCCGGAGAGCACGCCGGGCATGATATCCGGAAGAATGACTTTAAAAAACGCATATATGGGTGACGCCCCAATATCAAGCGCTGCTTCGTAGGTTGACATATTGACCTGCTTCAGTTTTGGCATGACGCTCAAGATGACATAAGGCAGATTGAACGTAATATGCCCGATCAGGATGGTCATAAAACCAAACGTAATACTGCCTCCGAACAGAGACAGAAAATTGCCGACAGCGATAAAAAGCATCATGAGCGAGATACCTGTCACGATCTCAGCGTTCAGCATCGGGATGTTGGTCATACTCATCCAGAAGGTACGCGTTTTGCTTTTCATGGAATTGAGCGCCACAGAAGCCATGGTACCGATCACGGTAGCGATCAGAGCGGAAAGCAGGGCAATCAGCAGCGTATTAGAAAGCGCCTGCAAAATCGCTTTGTTCTCAAAAAGAGAGGAATACCATTTTAATGAAAAGCCGCCCCATTTCGCCCTTGTTTTCGACGCATTAAACGAGTAAACAATAAGCGTGAGGATTGGAGCATACAGCAGGACAAAAATAAAAAACAGATAAAATTTTCTGAAGAAATTCCGGATCAAAATGCAACCCCCTCTCCATCTTTATCGTATTTGTGCATAATTGCCATACTGATCAGAATAAATACCATCAGCACAAGGGAAAGGCCGCTTCCGACGTTCCAGTTGTTTCCCTGTTTGAATTTTTGTTCAATGACATTTCCGATGAGAAGAATCTTTGCTCCGCCGAGGAGATCGCTGATGACAAAGGTAGTCATGGCGGGAACGAATACCATCGTAATACCGCTGATGACGCCCGGGAGACTCAAAGGAAACGTGATACGCCAGAAGGTCGTGAATCCGTTTGCACCGAGGTCGCGCGCGGCGTTGATGACATTTTTGTCTATTTTGATCAGGCTGTTGTAAATCGGCAACAGCATAAACGGCAGGAAATTGTAGACCATGCCGAGGATAATGGCATACGGTGTATTGATGATATTCAAAGTGGGCAGGTGCAGCGCTTTCAATATCATATTGATAACGCCCGTTTTTTCAAGAAGCGTCTGCCATGCAAGAGTGCGGAGCAGGAAGTTCATCCACATCGGCACAATAAAAATCATGACAATGAGCCCGTTTGCGTTGAACTTAAGGTTGCACAGGATCATGGCAAGCGGATAAGCCATAATCAGGCAGATCACTGTACTCACAAGGGAGAGCAGCAAAGCGAGGATCAGCGCTTTGATGTTTTCCGGCGTGCCCATCTCTGCGATATTGGCCAGGGTGAAGCTTCCTTCTGCTGTAGTAAGCCCGTAATAGACAATAATTGCGAGCGGAATCATGATGAAAGCTACGGTCCACAGAAGAAAGGGGCCGGAGAGCAGCCATTTTGTTTTTCTTTTACTCATCAATGCTGACCGCCTCCTCATCCTCAGATTCCGGTTTGTTCATAATCTGGATGTCAAAGGGATCAACGTGAAGTCCGACCTGTGTGCCGACCGGGAAAAGATCTGTGCTGTGAACGAGCCATTCGTAGCCGTTTGCCATGACTTCCATCTCATAATGAACGCCTTTGAAAATCAGATGCGTGACAACGCCCTGTATAGTGCCTTCCTCCGGTTTCAGAAGATCAATGTCCTCCGGACGGATCACCACGTCTACCGGCTTGTTGCGGCCAAAGCCCTCATCCACGCACGGGAATTTGGCTCCAAGGATTTCAACAAGGCGGTCCTCGAGCATTGTGCCGTTGATGATGTTGCTATCCCCGATAAAATCTGCAACGAACGCGTTCTGAGGCTCGTTGTAGATATCTTCCGGTGTGCCAATCTGCTGAATATAGCCCTGATTCATAACAACGATGGTATCTGACATGGTCAGCGCTTCTTCCTGATCGTGTGTGACATAAATGAAGGTAATTCCTAGTTCATTTTTCAGGCGGATCAGTTCGTACTGCATATCCTGCCGCAGTTTCAGATCAAGCGCTCCGAGCGGTTCGTCGAGAAGGAGAACCTTTGGTTCATTTACGATCGCGCGGGCAATGGCGATACGCTGCTGCTGGCCGCCGCTTAAGGAGTCCGGCATGCGGTTTTCATATCCCTGAAGATTGACGAGCTTCAGGGCGTATTTGATCTTATCATCAATGTAGGCTTTACTTTTTTTCTTTATTTTAAGGCCAAAAGCAATATTTTCCGCAATCGTCATATGCGTAAAGAGCGCGTATTTCTGAAAAACGGTATTGAGCTGCCGTTTGTTTGGCGGAAGCTGTGTAATATTTTCTCCGTTAAAAATGACACTGCCTTTATCCGGATTTTCAAATCCGCCCAGAATACGGAGCGTCGTTGTTTTTCCGCAGCCACTGGGACCGAGGAGGGTGAGAAACTCATTTTCGCGAATATAGAGATTCAGGTCATCCAGAACCAGTTCTCCGTCAAAGGATTTGGTGATACCAACCAGGTCAATTAATTTGTTGCTCATTCGTACCTCCTGTTAAAAACTCGGCGGCGTGCTGATCCAGATCAGTTCAGCGCCGGTTTTTCCGTTTGCTCTGATATAATGCTGTGTATTTGGTATGAAATAAAAGGCTTCGCCTTTTTTGGCCCGGTAACTGCGGTTCCCGAGGTGAATGGTAATACTGCCGTGGAGAACATAACCGAATTCTTCTCCTTCATGCGGAACGTCCGGGTACGTAGAACCGCCGGGTTCGAGCGTCAGGCGGATGGGTTCCATCATGTTTTTCTGGGCATTTGGAATAATCCATTCGATTTTATTTTTCAGTTCTGTATCGATCTTTTCGAAATAATCCTGGTCGTGGAATACAATCTGTTCATCGGCCGGTGTGCTGAAGAATTCCTGTAAATCTGTGCCAAGGCATTGCAGGATATCCACAAGCGTGGCAATCGACGGAGAGGTGAGGTCACGTTCGAGCTGGGAAATAAACCCTTTTGACAGCTCGGCGCGGTCAGCCAGCTCCTCCTGCGTCAGGTTCTTGGCAATACGGAGTTCTTTTAATTTTGATCCGATTTTCATAGCGTTCTCCATTCTTATGTAAACACAGTAAAAATAAACAAAAAGTTTACTGTCACTAAACGCGCATTAATGATGATTATACTCTTACTTTTCACCATGTCAATATGTTTTTCAAAAGTTTTTTCTGTAATTTACTTAACAAAAAAATGCTTCTGTGTTATGATTGGAAAAAAGCCCGGCGCTATCGGAAAGTAGCGGATAAAAACAGGCCGGCGATATTTTTGCAGGAGGTTTGGAACTATGGAAGGACAGGGAAAATACGTAGCCTACGTTGGCACATATACGCATGGGAGCAGTATCGGGATTCATGTTTACGATATTGATCTGGAAGAAGGGCATATGAGAGAGCGTGAGGTGGTTCCGGTCAACAACGCTTCTCACCTGGTGAAATCCTGCGACGGCAAATATCTGTATTCGATTGCAGATGAGGGCGTGGAAGTACTGAAGATTCTGGAAGACGGCGGACTTGAGCCGATTAACAAGATTGGGATAGACGGGATGCGGGGCTGCTATCTTTCTACGGATAAAAGCGGAAAGTTTCTGTATGTGGGCGGTTACCATGACGGAAAGGTGACAGTAGTCCATACGCATCATGACGGACGGCTCGGCTCTGTGATGGATGGAATTTTCCACAAAGGGCTTGGCAGTGTGGCGGACCGGAATTTCCGGCCCCATGTAAGCTGTGTGATTCCGACACCGGATGATAAATATCTGTGTGCGGTGGACAATGGGATTGACCAGGTAAAGCTCTATAAAGTAAACGAAAAAACGGGAAAGCTGAAGCTCTACGATATCATCCGCTGTAAGCTGGATTCCGGCCCACGGCTTCTGACGTTCGGAAAGGACGGAAGATTTGCATATATCAATGCAGAGCTGACGAATGAGGTCTGTGTTTACCGGTACGACGGGGACGGCAAAGCGCCGGAGTTTGAGAAAATCCAGGAAATCTCCGTAGTCCGGGACCCGGCATCGAAGGGGAGCGCGTGCTGTGGGATGAAGATTTCACCGAGTGGAAAATATCTGTACACGTCGACCGCCGGGGAAAATACTGTGGCGGTTTTCGAAATTGACCAGGAGACCGGCATGCTGACAAGACTCTGCTGTTTGCCGATCAGCGGGGATTACCCGAAGGACATTGATGTGCTGCCGGGTGAAAAAACGCTGGTGGTACTGAACCATGAGACGAATGAGATACGGTTTTTTACGATTGACTATGAGAAAGGGCTGCTTGTGATGAAGGGACGGCCAATTCAGGTCGATACGCCGAACTGTATTCTGATATCAAGATACGAGTAAGGAGTAATGAACGAAAAGTTTTAGAGACCGGGCAGTTTTTGAGGACAAACAAATCCCGATACAGGTACAGTAAAAAATATACAGCCTAAGACTGGCTGTATATTTTTTTGACGTTTTCAATTTTGGAAGCCATATTGAGCAGAAGGTGGTCGGCGAGCACGAGCGCAGTCATGGCTTCTACAACAACGACGGCGCGGGAAACAATAATCGGATCATGCCTGCCGTGGATGCATTCGTT
>CAOJHI010000099.1 GCA_948436005.1 uncultured Lachnospiraceae bacterium | reverse complement strand
CTCATCTACTACATAGGCCTCTAATTCCATATGCATCAGGCGCATTGCAAACATTCTTGCAATAAGTCCGGAGCGTCCCCGGCCGGCCAGATAAATACGCTTTGCTGCGAAGATCCTTTGGCAGAACTCTTCTACCTGGGCCTTGTCTATTTCCTCCGCAACCGGCTTTAATTCCTCCAGTATTTCAACCGTCAGATTCATAGTCCCTCCTTTTCCCGGCACGCTGCCCAGAAAATTTCAGCCGCTCTTTTCCTGTCAGATGCATTCAAAATTCCTCCTCCGACAATCACTACATCCGGCCGTTCTTTCAGCACCGCGTCCAGTTCCCTGTCTGTGATCCCTCCTGCTATTGCCGTTTTTCCCTTTTTCAGAATGCGCTTCACACATTCCAGTTCCGCGGTCGGCCGCTTCGCTGCGTCTTTCAGATCAAATGCCGTATGGACACAGATATAATCAGCCCCTATCGCTTCCACCGCACGTGTTTTTTCCTCAAGCGCCTGAACGCCCAGCATATCCACCATCAGTTCTTTTCCGGCTGCATGAACTGCTTCCGCCGCCTTTTGAATGGTAAGGTTGTTTGCGGCTCCCATCACCGTAACAATATCTGCCCCCATCTGAACTGCCATAGCCGCTTCCTGCCCGCCCGCATCCATAATCTTCATGTCTGCCAGCACTGTTTTTTCCGGAAAAAGCGATTTCATTTCTTTTACGCAGGAAAGCCCATACTCAAAAATCATCGGCGTCCCCATTTCGACAATATCAATCCTGTCATAGAGCGCTCTTACCACCCTGGTAGCCTCTTCCATTTTCATCCAATCCAGTGACAACTGTAACATCCTGTCTCTCACCTCGATTCCTTTTATTCCAGATTGGCATGGTATTTCCAGAGATTTTCCATATCCAGATGCTGCTTTTCAATAATGATCTTTGCAACCGCATCCCCCAGCAGCAGCAGTGTCTGCTCAAACAGACTGGTCATTGGCTGTTCGCTTTGAATTTCATCTGTTTTCTTCAATTTGGTCCGAACAGGAATCCGGACGATCAGATCTGCAAGAGAGGCCAGCGTACTCTCCGCATTAGATCCTATCATCACAACCTGCACGCCCAGTGATTTTGCTTTTCTGGCAATTCCGACTGTAATCACCGATTCTCCGCTTCCGGATGCGGCAATCAACAAATCTTCTGTCGTAATCGCAGGTTCAGTGATCTGTCCCACGCATACGGTATCAATACCGCAGTGCGCAAGCCGTTTTGCCATTGCTTCCATAGACAGCATCACTCTTCCCACACCGATAAAAAATACTTTCCGTGCACGCAAAATACGATTCACCAATTCCTCAATCATTTCTCTGGAAACACTGCTGAGTGATTTTTCACATTCCTTCAAAATAACCTGACATGCCTCTTCATAACTAATTCCACGCTCATCCATGCCATCCTTCCTCCCACCTTTTTAAAATGTTGTCCAGTTGTTTTTTATTTTCTGCAAAAGTCTGGTTTTTTTGAAAATATGTACCGGTTCCACCCACAAATTGTTCTGCGCCCGCTTCAAGCAGTACAGGCAGATTATCAAATGTGATACGCCCGTCCACTTCAATTGGAATCTCACAGTGTTTCTGTTCCAGAAATTGTCTGCACTGCCTTACTTTATCCGCCGCATACCGCACCTGAGTTTCCGCGCCGTCCCCCGCATATCCCGGATTAATCAGCATTAACAATACAAAATCCAAACATCCTGCCATTTCTTCCAGCATCCATACAGGTGTCGAGGGCTTCAGAGCCAACCCTGCTTTTATGCCGCTCCTTCGAATCAGGTTTAACAGGTAATCCACATGCGGAGCCGTTTCAACATGAAAGCATATCCGTTCGCAGCCCATCTCTATCATTTTTCTGATAAAAAACTCATTTTTATCACTCATAATATGTACATCCATCTGAATATCAGAATGTTTCCGTATCTGGGCAATTGTATCCAGGCCAAGTGGCATACTCGGGCTAAAATGTCCGTCCAGTACATCCACATGAATCATCGTACACCCGGCAGACGTAAATTCATAAATACTTCGTTCCAGATTGTACATATCAGAACAAATAAGAGATGGGTATATTTCCGGAGATCTTCTTTTCATTTTCTCACCTCCTTTTTGGGTTCTGAATTTGTTTTTTGTTGTGTTTTGATTGTATTATATTTGTTTTATCTTGTCAATAGCAAATTATTTCTTTTTTATTTTTTCATTTTTCTGTTAATACATCTTCCATTATTTGGTAATTAATTATTTCTTTGTTAATACCACCAAATAAAATGCTAATTTCTCGCATTCATCCTTCCATTTCGTCTAAATTCTATTCTTTTTGTTTTATTTTGTTTTTCCACATTAATATTTTGGTTTTTACAACTATTTTTGGTTTTTCCCTATTGAAAAAAACAATTTTTTTTATTATAATGGGAATGAAAATTCAGAACAGGAGCAATCTTATGTTAATTACAGAAAGACGTAACAAAATATTAGAACTGGTAAATAATCAAGGCAGTATCCGCGTGGCAGATCTGGCCAAATCATTAGATGTCACTACAGAAACTATCCGAAAAGACCTGGCCTTTCTCAGCAGCCAGGGATTAGTCCAAAAAAAATTCGGCGGCGCCATTGCAGTAAATGATGTGACTGACCGCCCACCATTGGAGCGTGAATTTGAATTTTGGGAAGAAAAGTCGGCAATTGCTCAGTATGCACAATCTTATATTGCCGGAAATAACGTAATTTTCATTGATTCCGGCAGTACTATGATGACTTTCGTAAAGTATCTGCCAAAGGATCTTGAAATTACAATCGTTACAAATTCTTTCTCTGCTGTTGATCATCTGGTAAAAACCAATAATGTCGTTTATTTTCTTGGTGGCGAAGTCTCAAACGTCACCATGTCGACCAGCGGCCTCTGGGCTACTAATGCGCTCAATTCCATCAAAATTGACGTCGCATTTCTTGGAACAAGCGGATTTCAGTCTCACAATGGCCCCACCAGCAAACAATTTGTAAACGCGCAGATCAAAAAAGAAATCATTGCACACTCTGCACAGAATATCGTTCTTGCAGATAACTCCAAGTTTGTTTCCAATGCCGTACTCCAATATGCTGGCTGGCGCGAAATTGACGTATTGATTACAGATTCTAAGGCCCCGGACGAGCTGGTACAAAGTCTCAGAAAGCAGACGGAAGTTGTAGTTGTGTAAACATTTTCCAAACACAAGCGAGCATGGAAAAATTTTTCCCTCTGTTCACCATTCCGCCGTCAAATACTCCTTGTGCAGGCGCTTAAAAAGCTGCCGGAATGATTCATAAGCTCATAATCATTCCGGCAGCTTTTTATTCAGGTCTCAATATTCCAGCCTTTTTCTGTATTCTTTCGGCGACATACCATAAAAACGCCGGAAGGTCTGTGTAAAATGGGAAGGGTTATTGTATCCGGTACATGCAGCAATCTCGCTGATATCCATTTCACTGTATTCCAGAAACTCTTTTGCCTTTTCCATACGAAGCTCAATCAGATATTTCATAAAGTTCTGTCCTGTGTACGACTTAAACAGGCGGCTTAAATAGCTGCTGCTGACAAAAAACTTCTCCTTTGCCAGCTCATCTAACGATATATCATAAAAATAATTCCGTTCCAGATAATCCAGCAGCTCCTCGATCATAGCTGTATTTTCTTTATCCGGCTTCTGCCCCCTCTGCCGTCTGTGCACCAGAGGACCAGGAAAGCCGTTCCTTTTCAGGCGCTCCTGCATCACATTCTGAATGGCTTCCCGCAGTTCCTTTTCATTTAACGGCTTCATCAGATATTCTTTCACGCCATATCGGATGGCAGTCCTGGCATAGCCGAAGTCCGCATAGCCAGTTTCAATGATAATATCCGTATCGAATCCCTGTGTTTTTACGTACTCCGACAGTTTCAGCCCATCCATTTCCGGCATTTTAATATCTGTAATGATCAGTTCCACCGGACAGGATTTCAAAAGCTCCACTACATCCAGTCCGTTTTCACAATCCCCGCAGATCTCAACAGGAAAGGCCATCTTTTCCAACATTTTGACAAGCGCCTTCCGTGCAAAATATTCATCATCCGCCACAATAACCCGAAACATCCGCCCCGCCCCCTCTGCTCTTATCTCCTCGTTTCCGTCTGTTCTTTTCTATGATTCTTTTTTCCGGTTCTCCACCTGAGTTGTTTCCGCTTTCAGCATGGGCAGTGTAATTTTCACCCTGGTTCCGCTGTCCTGTTCACTTTCCAGCACAATTCCATACGGAACGCCATAATAATTCCGTACGCGCATGTGAACATTGCGAAGCCCGATTTCCCCTGCATGTTCTTCCACCGCAGCCCCTGCTTCCTCATTCAGCATCCTCCGAAGCCTTGCCAGTTCTTTTTCTGGAATTCCTGCTCCGTTATCCTCAATCACAATCTCTGCCTCGCCTGCGCTGTTTCTCCATGCTCCAATCACAATCAGACCTTTCCTGCGTTTTTCCGCAATTCCGTGGTCGATTGCATTTTCTACCAATGGCTGAAGCAAAAACTTCAGAATCCGGCAGTGTTCCATACCTGGTTCCATTCTGTATGATACCTCAAATTTCTCCGGGAATCGAATCATTTGAATCCGGATATAATTTTGCAGATTATCCAGCTCCTGCTGCAGCGTCACAACCTGTCCGCCTTTTACATTATATGAAAATATTCTGGAAAGGCTTTCTGAAATATCCGGAATATATGGAATCTCATGCAGCCTGGCAATCGAGCTCACGACATTCAGCGTATTATACAGGAAATGAGGATTGATCTGATACTGCAGCATCTGAAGCTCTGTTTTTTTCTGATTTAATACATTTTCATATTCCCGGATGATATTTTCCTGAATCCGACCGATCATCGCATTGTAACCAAGTGTAATTTCCTGTATCTCCACCGGATATTCCCTGCGATATTCCATACGATGCAGCTCTTTTTTCTCTTTCGTCGCTGCCTGGCTCATCACCAGTGACAGTTCTTTTATCGGAGCGCTGATGCGTTTCATCAGAAATGTTCCCACGCTGATTTCCACGCACAGCAAAAGAATGATCCAGAAAGCAAGCAGGTAAATCCTGCTCATTTCTTCAGAGATAAAGGAGCTTCGCTGTACACACTGAATGAAATACCAGTCCAATGCTTCCACATACTCTGCATGAATCACATACGACCGGCGGTCAATCTCCAGCCTTCCGTTTCCATCTCCTGTCTGCGCCAGCTTCCTGATTTCTTCCTGCTCCTGTACCCCGATCCGATCACCCAGGTTGCGGTCAGACGCATAAATCACTCCATTTTTGTTCAGCACATATCTGGACCAGCCCTTTTCATTTTGCAGTGCGTCAAAGCGTTCCCGCATGGCGCCGAAATTGATATCGATATAAATAGTTCCCAGACTGTCCCCATGCGCTATATCAGAAAATGGATAACAAAACGTCAGCAAAGAATACGGGACAAGATTGATCGCTCCTTCATACACGTCAGTGACTGACATGTTGCTTCTGCCATCCTTCCTTTTGTAGAGCAGATGCCTCCTGGCCAGCGCCACACTGCTCCCGGAATCCTCAACATAATTCCCGTAAATCACTCCCGACTCTGTTACCACTGTAATGCGGAGCACATCAGCATTTGTCGTACACAGCACATCCAGCAGCCGGCTCATATACTGCTCATCGAAAACCGCCTGTTCCTGACTTTTATGTTCTCCCTCTGTAACAATGCGTTTCACTTCATCATCCGCGAAATGAAGAAATCGCATTTTGTCGATTCCTGCCAGCATAAAAGCCACTTCCGTCGCCCACTGCTCATTCTGGCGGGCAATGTGAGCCTGATTGCTGCGCTCTGTCTCTCTTATATTAAGCATCAGGCAGACTGCAATTATGACAATAGAAAAAAACAGGCAGCCCAGCAAACTGGCAGTAAGCTGCATCCGAAATGACCATTTCCGTATCTTTTTCATTGAGATTGCTCCTATTTTACTTCGTTCAGAATCTCTTTCCCTGTGTCTGTTCTCCTTTTACTTCATCCAGAATCTCTTCATTGCGCAGTCCAATTGCTTCATCAAGTTCATACAAAAACTCCTTTATGCCGTAATTGTCATCCTGACCGAGAATCAGCCGAAAAAGCCCCTGGTCTCTTACCTCGTACACACTGTCCGGCACTGCCATCATTTCCAGCACAAACTCATTTTTCTCCAGACGTTCTATAAATTCCTGTGCGAACGATAAATCCCCATTTCCTCCTTTGATACAGGAGTAGGCCCCGGTTTTTTCTGTATAATCCTTCATTACCTCCTCTGACAGAAGATATTCCAGGAAAGTCTGCGCCGCCTCCGGGTGTTCACAGGAAGAGGATACTGCAAGAATGGAATCCAGTTTTACAAATACCTGCGGCTTATCTCCACTGAAAGTCGGAAAGGGAATAAATACCAGACGGATATCCGGATTCTGTTTTTTGATCGCAGAATAAGCCCAGTTTCCCTGTAGAAACATCCACGCCTCCCCGCCTGCAAACACACTGACCGCTTCGTCATACCCAGTCTCCCAGGAACGCTCCTGTCCAAACTTTCTCAGTTCCAGATACAATTCCAGTGATTTTGCCAGACTCTCATTTTCACACATTTTCTGTGTTCCATCCGCAGCCATACGGTAGGCTTCTTTCCGGCTTCCCCACGCAACCGTGTACACTGCATCCCAGCCCTGGTGCAAAGTCCAGACATCCTTGTCCGGAAAAACCATGGCCTGTTCCCCTCTGATTTTGATTTTTTCCAGCAATGCATGCAGTTCCTCATAACTTCGCGGAACTTCATATCCTGCTTCTTCCAGCAGATCACAATTCACAAACAATCCGCGGAAATTCACAGACAGCGGAATCATGTAAACTGCCCCGTTTACTGTCAGATATGGTTCATAGCCTTCCATCAGCCGATCCAGAAGCCCGGTATCGTCCAGCGCAGCAAGATATCCTCCCTGCGCATATTGGCGGACACTTTCACCGGAAGAAGCAATCATTTCAACAATATCCGGAAATTCGCCATTCAGAGCGCGCATCTTTAAATCCACATCGGGATTTGGCACAGTCACTGTGTGAATCTGAATCTCATCCTGAGATTGATTAAATTTTTCTACGATAGCTTCAAAAATATGTGTTGTCTCTCTTTTTCTCAGATAAAAAGACAATTTGACAGGTTCTGTGCTTCGTTGTGCCCTTTGTCTCTCCCGCAGCATTTTTCCACTCAGAAGCACACCAAAAAGTACAATCCCTGCTGCCGGCAGGAAAAACCATTTGCCCAATTTTCTCTTCTCCATGCAACCGTTCTCCCTCCAAATCATAAAGCTTTTTAGAAGATTATGATCTTGCCATACCTTTCGGAATATGAAACGCAGACAGGCCGCGGAGTATTTTTCCTCCGCGGCAACCGCTGATTATGTGTGCAGATACGGTCATATGCCCTCTATACCTGTACGCTCTGCTTTTTTATTTCTTCATCAAGTCCTGAAGCTCTTTGTCAAAGGAAACACGCTCGCCGCTTTCTGCGTCGAACACCATCGTTGCCTCATGATCTGCTGTATAGGTGCTCCATGCCGGAACATTTTCTCCGTTCGGATCTCCGGTTCTTGCAAAGTTCACCCATGCGCTGCACATTTCATCCTGCAGTTTGTAGGCTTCCGGTGTATTGCCGTAGGAAGCTCCCACGCCGAGCAGATCCATATTGTGGAAAACAAACGGAATTTCCCCGCAGTGCCACAGGCTCACGCCGCCCTCGATCGGCGGTTCGTAGGAAACCAAATAAATGTAGTTTGCATCAGCGCCCGACTCAATTCGTTTGTCAACAACCTGGAATGCAGCGCGGCGTTTGCTGTCGTCCACATAATATGCATTGGCATCCTTTTTCTCCGGCCATGCCTGACGGAAAGCTGCCAGAACGTTCTCGGCCTTCTCACCGAATTTTTCTTCCAGTTTTGCGCTTACTTCTTCTTCCGTCCAGTCGTTTTTATTTACCGTGTTCGGATCTACTTCTGAGAAAGAATTGCTCTCGCCAAACGTACTTCCGATCATAAGCGGCACATCGTTTGTCCATTCCTGCAAACCGCCGTCCAGAGGAGCTGCCGGCAGATAATCTCCGTCAATTACCGGCACCCAGCTTCCGCCTGTACCGAGTTCTTCTTTTACTCTCTTCTGTGCCTCTGAAGCGGCTGCATCCAGCGTATCATATGGAACGTCCTTCAGCTCATCTACCTGATCTCCGGTCAGTCCGAGATTCTCCAGAGTGTAAGCTGCAACAAGCTGTGCCGCGTCCTGCGTCTGGTAAGAGGTATTCGTACTCTGAACAACCGCACGATCAAAGAGCCCTTCTGCCTCCGGCGTCATCATCATGCTCATGACTTTACGTCCACCTCCGGACTGTCCGAAAATTGTTACGTTTTCCGGATCGCCGCCGAAATTCGCTATGTTTTCCTGCACCCATTTCAGAGAAGCAACGAGATCGCCGATTCCTGCATTTCCTGAATACTGATACTCCTCGCCATACTGGGACAGATCAAGGTAACCCAGTACGTTCAGACGATGATTCACAGTTACAACCACCACGTCGCCGTACTCACTCAGATTCTTCCCGTCATATGCCACGCCCTCAATCGCAGAACCGTTCGTAAATCCGCCGCCATGGAACCATACCATAACCGGCTTCTTTGCTTCCGGATCAAGGCTCTGTGTCCAGATATTCAGATTCTGGCAATTCTCGTTCTGAGCCCAGTAACGGTGCGGAATCAGAAAATCTCCGCCGTCCGGACTTGTCATTTTCGTAATCGGGGCTGTCGGTCCGTAAACGAGGCAGTTCAGAACATCCTCCCATGCGTCCGGCGCCTCCGGCATCTGGAACCGCTCCGCCTTTGCATAAGGGATGCCGCGGAACGTGTACGTACCCTCATCAATAAAACCGCGGACCTTTCCGTACACTGTGTCTGCAACACCCTCTGTCTTGCTGACTATTACGCTTCCCGTTTCTGCCGCCATTACCGATACTGCGGATGTCGCTGCCAGAGCCGCACTTAACATGATCCAAACCAGTCTCCTTTTCATTTGGTTTCCTCCTTTGGTTTTGTTGTATTCATTTTAGTAAAAAACCAAAAGGAAAACTATCATTTTTCCGGCATATTGACTATTACTTTTTTGACATTTTGCCCCTCTTCTGATCAGGATAATAAATCCCAAAGCTTCACTCTCAGACTTTCATGGGATTGTTCTTCAATTCGTAAAAAGGACCAGGGGTAACATCCCCCGGTCCTTTTGTTTTATTCATCTTCTGTTATCTGAAGCTCACCGCTGTTTACTCATTTCCGTACAGCGTAACCAGCTTGTTCAGATATTCATATCTTTCCTTATTGAACTGTGCGTTCTTTGCAAACAGCTTCTCAGCTCTTTCCGGATTTGCTCTCTTCAGAGAGTTGTAACGAACTTCGCCGTCAAGGAATGCCATCAGGTCCTCACTCGGAGCCTTGGAATCCAGTGTAAACTTGGACTCTGCTGCTGGGTTGAAGCGGAACAGATGCCAGTATCCTGACTTAACTGCCAGCTCTTCCTCTGTCTGAGCTTTGCTCATACCCTTCTTGATACCATGGTTGATACACGGAGCGTAAGCAATGATCAGTGACGGTCCCGGATAAGCCTCTGCCTCTGCGATTGCCTTAACGGTCTGATTGTAATCAGCACCCATAGCGATCTGAGCAACGTATACATAACCGTAGCTCATTGCGATAGAAGCCATATCTTTCTTCTTAACCTCTTTACCGCCAGCTGCGAACTGTGCAACAGCACCCGGCTGTGTGGACTTGGAAGCCTGTCCGCCTGTGTTGGAGTAAACCTCGGTATCGAATACCATGATGTTGATATCCTGGCCGCTTGCAAGAACGTGGTCAACGCCGCCGAATCCGATGTCGTATGCCCATCCGTCACCACCGAAGATCCACTGTGACTTCTTGCCAAGGTAATCTTTATTCTTCAGGATCTCTTTGGAAGCTTCACATCCGCAGTTCTCAAGAGCTGCGATCAGCTTGTCTGTAGCTGTGCCGTTTGTAGCGCCTACACTGTAGGTATCCAGCCAGCCCTGAGCTGCTTCTTTTACGTCTGCCGGAGCATTTTCATTTGCAACGAGTGCTTCCACTTTTGCTTTCAGGCCGCCTCTGATTGCGTTCTGTGCAAGGAGCATACCGTAACCAAACTCAGCGTTATCCTCGAACAGAGAGTTGGACCATGCCGGGCCCTGTCCCTTCTGGTTTACGGTGTACGGTGTGGACGGTGAAGAGTTACCCCAGATAGAAGAACATCCTGTTGCGTTAGCGATGTACATTCTGTCACCGAACAGCTGTGTGATCAGTTTTGCGTACGGAGTCTCACCACAGCCTGCGCATGCGCCTGAGAACTCAAGCAGCGGCTGTTTGAACTGAGAGCCCTTTACAGTATTTTCTTTGAATTTCTCTACTACGTCTGCTTTTGCCGGAAGCTCTACTGCGTAATCGAAGTACTTCTGTGCTTCCACATTTGCTTCCATATTTTCCATAGCAAGTGCCTTTGCACCCTTCTTGCCCGGGCAGACATTTGCACAGGAAC
>CAOJHI010000098.1 GCA_948436005.1 uncultured Lachnospiraceae bacterium | reverse complement strand
GACAAGAGCAACAAATAGCCTAGTGGGTGCTTTGCCACTATAAAAGTAAAGAAGAATCCCTCGACTGTATTGCAGTACGGTCGGGGGATTCGTTTCTTCGTCAGCGTGGACTTTTCATTTCTTTTTGCCTACTGGCATTATAGCATATGCAGATTTTAATTGCAAGATACATTTCTTTTTCACAAATTAAAAGCTTTATCCGCTTTATCCTCATCTGGTATCGGTCAACGAGTGCAAAACAAAAATAATCGTATAGAATGTTTCGATGGTTTTTAGATATTCAGCTTGTATGTTTTTGCCATTTATCTCCAAAATACCGTTGTACAAAACAGACGCTCCGGAAGACCCAGTCAATTTCCATTGCGATCCAGACACCAAATACACCGAAACCGAGATAAATGCCAAGCAGATAACTGAAGCCTATCCGGAAAATCCACATGGACAGGACGGATAAGATCATCGTGTGTTTCACGTCAGAGGCAGCGCGCAGGGAATTTGGCAGTGTAAAGGCCAGAGGCCAGATCGTGACTGCGCCTGCTGAGTGTGCATAAATGATGTTTCTTGTATATTCAGCGGCTTCCGGTGAAAGATGGTACAGATGAATAAGCAGCGGTAGCGCCAGCAGAATGAGAACGCTGCTCGCGGCGATACAGGCGTATGCGATGCAGAGAAGTTTTTTGGTATAATAACGTACCTGCTTATAATCTCCTGCTCCGACGCACTGAGAGACTACAGTGAGCATGGCAAATCCCATTGCCATGCCGGGAAGAATCTGGAAGGATGCAAGGTTGTTGCAGACTGCATTTGCTGCAATTGAGGCAGTCCCAAAGCCGGAGACAATAGAGAGCACCATGATTTTTCCGAGCTGAAACATACTGTTTTCAAGACCATTCGGAATCCCGATGCCGAGAATTTTCTTCAGCAGCGCAACATCAAAACGGAAGGAAAACGGCAGTGAAATATGTACGGTTTTGTTTTGGTTGAGGAGCAGACGCAGGATAACGGCCGCAGCAACCATACGGGAAATAAGCGTGGGAATGGCAGCACCAGCTACGCCCATGCGAAGGCCAAAGATCAGGATTGCATTTCCCACGAGATTGATGCCGTTCATGACAAGCGACATGTACATGGCTGTTTTGGAATCACCCATGGAACGGAAAATTGCGGCCCCGGCATTGTACAGAGCGATAAACGGGATCGAGGCTGCGACAATGACAAGATAGGTGTTGCAGTTTGTCATGACCTCCTGTGTGATTTTTCCGAACACCACGTGCAGAATAAACGGACGGAAAAGATAGGTGAGAGCCATGATCGCTGTGGCAAAGCATCCGGTAAAGAGCAGCAGCTGATTGGCAGCGCGGCATGCGACCTGCGGCTCTCTGCGGCCGATTTGCTGTCCGCAGATAACGGCGCCTCCTGTTCCGAGTGCTGCAAACAGGTTAATCAGAAGAATAAAAATACTGTCAGCAAGGGACACAGCGGAGACGGCGGATTCTCCTGCGCTTGCAACCATCATGGAATCAGCCATGCCGACAGTGATCGCAAGAATTTGTTCGAGAATCAGCGGGACAATCAGTTTTTTCAGATCTGTGTTGCTGAACAGGAAGCCGGAAGTATTGTTTTTTTGGGGTTTAACCTTGAAAAAATCAGAGGACATAGTGGGCTCCTTTTCTGGAAAGAGACTTTAGGGGTGGAACGTTGTGAAGGGAGGACATCCCCTGGTAATTGATACAAAAACGGGGTTCCGAGGCAAACAAGTCACCCCTTATTTTGTATCAATTACCAGGGGACTGACTTTGCAGCAACGTTTCACAGACGTTCATTTATATATAGTAGAATTTTGCGGATGGCGCTGTGATTAAGGCGGCATCGGGCTACGATATTATACCGCTTTGACGGAGAAAAACAAGGGTGAAATGTTGTTTTTTGCGGAGGTGGGGGAACAGGCTCAATTGAAAACTTAAATTCCATTGATGGGAAGTGGAAGATTTGCAGAGTTAAATTCCATAGAGGGGTGTAATTTAAGTTTTCAATTGAGCGAGATGTAAATGATGAAAAAGAAAAATATTTTTGATGTTGCAGGAATGGGAAGATTGTAGTATACTGATAAACGAAAACGGGGAGGCCATGGCGGCCTGAGAGTAAACCGAGCGGTTTTGACCCTTAGAACCTGATACAGATAATGCTGGCGAAGGAAAATATGTTTTCAGATGTGCGGTAAGACGCATGTTCTGTTTTTATTTTTGATGTCGGCATATTTGGCCGGCTTTTTTATTGCACGGAAATAGCAGCTGCCGGGGGAATTGCACGAATTTCCCTTGTTAAAATTCTGTGCCGCTTTCAGACAAGTACCTCTGTTTTCAAAAGCAGATGAAATGAGGAATCTGACATGAGTAAGGTTTCAAAAGCAGCGCCGGTGGCGGTGATCGTGATTTTGATGGGGATTTGGGAGATAATTGTAAGAGTGGCAGGGATTCCGCTTTACGTACTTCCGGCTCCTGGCGATATGCTGAAAAGTTTTGCATCGGAATTTCCGACGCTTTTTGGGCATGCCGGAATTACGGTGATGGAAGCAGCGGCCGGAATGGCGATTTCTTTTGTGGTGGGGATTGTGGTCGGTGTGCTGATTGATGCGATGCCGACGTTTAAAGCATGCGTTTATCCGATTCTTGTCGTTACGCAGACAGTTCCGGTGATTGTTCTTGCACCGATCTTCATTATTTATATGGGGTTTGGTTATGCGCCGAAAATCCTGACCGTGGTGTTGATGTGCTTTTTTCCGATCGTGGTCAGCTTCAGTGACGGGCTGGGTGAGATGGAAGAGGGATATCTGAATCTGGTGCGCACGTACGGAGGGTCAAGGCTTCAGCTTTACCGTATTGTTAAGATTCCGTCAGCGATGATTTCACTGCTGTCAGGCCTTAAGGTAGCGGCAACATACAGCATCAGCGGCGCAGTGGTAGGCGAGTGGATTGCCTCGCAGAGCGGTCTTGGTTACTATCTGATTCGTGCGAAAAACGGGTATATGCTGGATAAGGTGTTTGCTTGTGTGCTGATGATTATTTTACTGAGCCTTCTGATGAATGGGCTGGTAAAGCTGTTCGGCTATGCAGTGCTGCCGTGGGCAAGACGCCGGAGAAATTCCCGATAACAGCCGGCACCAGAGTGAAGGCCTGGGCGGAATTTACAGGAAAATAAAGAGAGGCCTCTGGTGAAAAATTCAAGACAGAGAAGGAAGGATACGGCAGAATTTTTTGATAACAGATTGATGAAACATAAAAAGATTTGATAGAAATTATAAAAGAAAGACGGGGATACAGACGTATGAAAATCAGATGGAAAAAGGCGGCAGCCGTTTGTGTAGCGGCAGGAATGACAATGAGCATGGGCGGATTTGTGAATGCGGAGGAAAAGGACGCATGGAAGGAAGTGACAGTAATCCTTGACTATGTGCCGAATACGAACCACACAGGGATGTATGTGGCGCTTGATCGGGGATATTATGAGGAGGAAGGGCTTGATGTCACAATTATTGAGCCAACGGATGGTGCAACGGCGACGCTTGTGGCGCAGCAGAAGGGGACGTTCGGTATCAGCTATCAGGAAGATGTGACGATAGCGCTGACCGCGCAGGAACCGCTTCCGATTAAGGCCATTGCTGCGGTTATTCAGCATAATACCTCCGGCTTTGTCAGCCTGGCAGACAGCGGGATTACGTCGCCGGCAGATTTTGAAGGCAAGACATACGCAGGCTGGGGCGGCCCGGGAGAGTCGGCGGTCCTTGAGGCGTGTATGACGCAGGCAGGTAAGGACTTTTCAAAACTGAATATGGTGATTTCGGATGGAAGCGGCTTTGAGGCACTTGGCAGAAGCTGCGATCTGATGTGGTTTTTTGAGGGCTGGGATAACATTACAGCTGCAAGGAATGGCTGTGAGCTGAACTACATGGAGTGCCGTGAGCTGGATGAACGCCTTGACTATTATACACCCGTAATTATTGCAGGCAATGAGGTTTTGGAGTCTGATCCTGAAATGGTATCTGCGTTCCTGCGTGCGACAGCAAAGGGATATGCTGATACGATTGCGGACCCGGATGCAGCGGCAGAGATTCTCTTTGCCCATGCCCCGGATTATGATCTGGAGATGCTGAAGCAGTCGCAGGAGTACCTTGCCGGGAAGTTTATGGAAGATACGGATGTCTGGGGAAGCATGAAGGACGAAGTGTGGGACAACTACGCTGCGTTTTTGCAGGAGTATGGCGTAATTGAAGAGGCGCCTGCTGCGGCAGCGTGTTATACAAATGAGTTTTTGCCGCAGTAGGCGTATAAGTCAGAGTACAGATTTTGTTCCGGCAGATGGAAGGAAGTGGATAGCAGGCTTTATTCAGTCGGATGGGACAGAAAATGTTTACGCAGGGCAGTCTGATGCAGTGTGATACAGGATGTAGCAGAAAGGAAGTGTGCTCATGGAGCTGAGCGTTATCAATTTAAATTTCTCATACACCGACAAGCCCATCCTCCGGGATTTGTCTTTCTCTGTCAGAGACGGAGAGTTTGTCAGCATCCTTGGGCCTTCCGGCTGCGGTAAGTCCACTCTTTTGAATATTCTGGCCGGAATCCTGAAACCCGAAAGCGGGCAGATACTGATTGACGGCCAGCAAATTCACGGGATCAGCGGACATTTTGCCTATATGCCGCAGAATGATCTGCTTTTTCCATGGAGGACCATTCTGGATAATGTCTGTCTGTATGGTGAGATTCACCAGAACAAGGCGGAGATGAAAAAGGAGGCAAAAGCGCAGTTTGCCCGCTTTGGGCTGGAGGGCTGCGAGGATAAATATCCTGGTGAGCTTTCCGGTGGTATGCGCCAGAGAGCGGCTTTTTTGCGCACCACTCTCTGCGAAGCCGGTATTTTTCTTCTGGATGAACCCTTTGGGGCACTGGATGTGATTACACGCGGGGATATGCAGGACTGGCTGTGTGAGCTGCGCGCGAATCTGAAGCGGACGATTCTTCTGGTCACGCATGATACGGATGAGGCGATTTATTTGTCTGACCGTATTTTGATTCTCGGACAGCCGGGCGAGGGAATCCGGGAAGAAATCTGTATCGGGGAAAAGGAACGTACGCGTGACTGGCTGTACGAGCAGGGCAGGCTGAGGGCACAGATACACAGAATCATAAAATTTGTATAAAGCTATTGACTTCCGGGGATTTTGTAATAGAATGAATATAGAAAATAACAGTTTGAAATGAGAACGGTTCAGAGTTTCAGGCTGTTTTTTTTACAAAGGAATTAGCACTCGATTAGGAAGAGTGCTGACAGAAGAGGGGATTTTATGATTACAGTACCAGTTTATGATATGATTTTGCTGCCCGGAGTCAGTTTTTATTTGAAAAAAGAGGTATACGATCAGTGGGGACTGGAAAAGCTTGAACCAGGTGAAGTAGTGCTGCTCCTGATGCAGAAGGAACCAAAGGAGCTGAAAACATGCACGGCGCAGGATTTTTATCCGATGGGCGTTCTGGCAGAGCTGGTAGAGGTCGATGCAGAGGGATTGGCGCAGATGAAGGTTTGCGGCAGGGCGGAGGTTTCCGATATTGAAAATAATGACGGTATCTTTTCAGCTACAGGAAAAGCCATTCCGCAAATTCAGGATGTTTCCGAGGAGGAGCAAAGGAACCAGTTCGATAAAATCCGGAATGCCTATTTGCAGTTTGTCCAGAATTATCAGTGGGGACTGTGGGCGCGCAATATGATCTTGCGGTGGACCAGCCTGGAGGAACTGATTTGTGCCAGCGCTGGTTATCTGAATTTACCATGGGCGGAAAAATATGCGATTATGGAAGAAGACTCCATTCAGAAAAGAAATGAGCGGATTGAGCGTGCTATTTTGGCTTTCATCGAGGAAGGGAAAGTGGCGCAGGAAGCACAGGAGGCGCAGCAGGAGAGCCAGGAACAGATCTACCGTGAGGCGGCGATTCGCAAGCAGCTGGGATTTTTACAGAATCAGCTGGAGGAACTGCACCCTGAGAATGGTTCAGAGATACAGAGGTTTGAAGAGCGTCTGGCAGCGTCGGGCATGAATGAGACAGCGCGCCGGGAGGCTGAGAAGGTTTTGAACCGCATGAAACAGGAGGGAAAGGACGGCCACGAGTATGGGATGTTGTATGATTATCTCGATTTTGTGACAAAGCTTTCCTGGACAAAGGAAGAGCCAAAGGAAATTGATCTGGATGAAGCAGCCCGCGTGCTGGATGAAGGCCACTATGGAATCGGACGCGTAAAGGAACGGATTTTGCAGCAGATTGCAGTTATGGCGCTTCGGAAAAAGCAGTCAGGCTCCATTCTTCTTTTTGTAGGGGCGCCGGGAACGGGCAAGACAAGCATCGGAAAGAGTATTGCAGATGCACTTGGCAGGGAATATGTGCGTATCAGTCTGGGAGGCATTCGGGATGAAGCCGAGATCCGCGGACAC
This sequence comes from uncultured Lachnospiraceae bacterium, assembly GCA_948436005.1. GTDB lineage: Bacteria > Bacillota > Clostridia > Lachnospirales > Lachnospiraceae > Choladousia. The sequence goes on along the minus strand of CAOJHI010000098.1, from coordinate 4,246 downwards.
CGGAGGACGTATGTCGGCGCAATGCCGGGCCGTGTCATGGAAGGGATGAAACGCTGCGGGACATCCAATCCGGTTATGGTGCTTGATGAGGTGGATAAGTTGACCAGGGATTACGGAGGCGACCCGGCCAGCGCTCTGCTTGAGGTACTTGACCCGGAACAGAACAGTACTTTTACGGATCATTACATGAATGTACCGTATGATCTTTCCGATGTTCTGTTTGTCTGCACGGCAAACACGGCTGATACGATTCCGGAGCCGCTCCTGAACAGGATGGAGGTCATCCCATTTCCCGGATATACGGTGCTTGAAAAGCTGCAGATCGCGAAAAAGTATCTGCTGCCCAGGGTGATGGAGGAGACAGGTATCCGGCCGCGCGACCTGAAAGTGACAGACGAGGCATTTCGCCGCATGATTGAAGAATATACGGCTGAGTCAGGCGTCCGGGGGCTGAAAAAGCAGATCGGGACTTTGTGCCGCGCTGCTGCGGTGAAGCTCGTAAAAGGAGAACAGAAGACGGTCAAGATCGGGGCCAAACGGCTGCCGGAATACCTTGGAGTACAGCGGGCGCATCACGACCGGAAGCTGGAAAAGGCTGTGCCTGGCGTGGCTACAGGGCTTGCCTGGACCAGTGCGGGCGGAGAAATTCTTTTTATTGAGTCACGTCTGATTCCGGGAGACGGCAAGGTGATTATTACGGGACAGCTTGGAGAGGTGATGAAGGAATCCGCTCAGATTGCCGTCAGTCTGGTGAAATCCATGTATCCGCAGGAAGCCTTAGCCCTGAAAGAGCATGATCTGCATCTTCACGTTCCGGCAGGCGCAGTGCCAAAGGACGGGCCCTCAGCCGGAATTACGCTGGTTACGGCGCTCGTCTCGCTGCTGACAGGACGGACGGTTGGCACGGAGTTGGCCATGACGGGGGAAATTTCGCTGCGGGGAAGCGTTCTGCCGATCGGAGGACTGCCGGAGAAGCTGATGGCAGCTCAGCGGGCAGGGCTCAAAAAGGTGCTGATTCCGTTTGAAAACAGGGACGATTTGCAGGAGGTTGCCGGGGAGGTAAAAGAAGCGCTTGAGATTGTGCCGGTAAAGAGGATAAAAGATGTGCTGGGAGAGGCATTTGGAAAAGATGCGCGTCAATAACCCCAAATAAAGAAGTGTTCAAAGAGGAGGGATATTAGTGAATGAGATAAAAAAACCAAGAAAACCGCTGGCATTTTATTATCTGATTGTGCTGGGCGTACTGTTTGTATTGAATTTCCTGCTCGTCCCGTATATGACGGAGCGCAGAATACAGCAGGTGGATTACGGCACCTTTATGACGATGACAGAGGAAAAGAGCATCGGACAGGTGGAGGTGCAGGAAAATCAGATTCTGTTTACAGACCGCGATGGAAAACAGATTTATAAGACCGGTAAAATGGAGGATCTGGGGCTTGTCGAGCGACTGCATGATTCCGGAGCTGAGTTTACAGGGGAAATTGTGGAAGAGATGTCCCCGTTTATGAGCATTCTTCTGTCGTGGGTTCTGCCGATGGTGCTCTTTATTGTACTTGGTCAGTTTCTGGCCAAAAAGCTGATGGATAAGGCCGGCGGCGGGCAGAACTCTATGATGTTCGGCATGGGAAAAAGTAATGCAAAGGTCTATGTGAAATCTTCGGAGGGGATTCGCTTTTCCGATGTGGCCGGGGAGGATGAGGCAAAGGAGAATCTGGCAGAGATCGTGGATTATCTTCACACACCCGGAAAATATAAAGAAATCGGCGCTTCGATGCCTAAGGGAATCCTGCTTGTAGGCCCTCCGGGAACCGGTAAAACGATGCTCGCAAAGGCTGTTGCGGGGGAGGCAAATGTACCGTTTTTTTCCATGTCCGGTTCTGAGTTTGTGGAAATGTTTGTCGGTATGGGTGCATCCAAGGTGCGCGATCTGTTTAAACAGGCGAAAGAAAAAGCACCGTGTATTGTCTTTATTGATGAGATTGATGCAATCGGAAAAAAGCGTGACGGACAGATCGGCGGCAACGACGAGCGGGAGCAAACGCTGAACCAGCTTTTAACTGAGATGGATGGATTTGAGGGAAACAACGGCGTGATTATTCTTGCTGCCACGAACCGTCCGGATTCCCTGGATCCGGCGCTTACAAGGCCGGGACGTTTTGACCGCCGGGTGCCGGTAGAGCTGCCTGACCTGAAGGGGCGCGAGGAGATTCTCCGGGTACATGCAAAGAAGATTAAGATTGCAGACAGTGTGGATTTCAATAAAATTGCACGTATGGCCTCCGGCGCTTCGGGTGCGGAACTGGCCAACATCGTAAATGAAGCAGCACTGCGCGCTGTGCGGGACGGCAGGAAATATGCCACACAGTCGGATATGGAAGAGAGCATTGAAGTTGTCATCGCCGGATATCAGAAAAAGAATGCAATTCTGACCACAAAGGAAAAAATGATTGTTGCCTACCATGAAATCGGTCACGCTCTGGTTGCCGCTAAACAGACGAATTCAGCGCCGGTCCAGAAAATTACGATTATCCCGCGTACGTCGGGTGCTCTTGGCTATACCATGCAGGTGGAGGAAGGCAATCATTATCTGATGTCAAAGGAAGAGATTGAAAATAAGATTGCGACGTTGACCGGAGGCCGTGCGGCGGAGGAAGTGATCTTCGGCACAATAACAACGGGCGCTTCAAACGACATTGAGCAGGCCACGAGACTTGCGCGTGCGATGATTACGCGCTATGGAATGAGCAAGGATTTTGATATGGTGGCACTGGAGACAGTAAACAACCAGTATCTTGGCGGAGATACTTCCCTGGCATGCTCGGCGCAGACCCAGACAGAAATTGACCATCAGGTTGTGGACACTGTGAAGAAGCAGCATCAAAAGGCCATGCAGATTCTCCTTGAGAACCGCGGCAAGCTAGACGAGCTGGCACAGTTTCTGTACGAGAAGGAGACTATTACAGGGGAAGAATTCATGGAGATTTTGAATAATTGATGAAAAAAGTGTTTTCAGAGAAAGGACAGAAAGGCCAAGCAAAATGTGGAAAAAAGTGCCGGAATAGACGAAAATAAGGAAATTCCGGCAGTATGAACGAAGAAAAAAACAATAAATCACCAGTTTGCCACTTTACAGCTGTAAACTACAAGCTTATAATGGAACGGAATTCGGAATTGTTACCATAATTCCTGGAAGGACATAATTGTAGATGAAGCAGGTATATGTAAAGTTTAACAGTTTAGAGCAGGTGAGCAGATTTGTGAACCTGATTGACAAATTTGATGTAGATTTTATGCTTGGAATAGGAAAGCATACGGTGGATGCAAAATCAATCCTTGGTATTGCGACACTGGATCTGTCGAAGCCGCTGCGGCTGCGTTATGATTCGGATGATGCACGTATCAGGGAACAGATTACCCCATTTTTGGCTGAAAACCACGGATGACTGCAAAGGTAAGAGCATGTGCAGAGGTCCGTGGTTTTGCATTATATGCGAGGAGAGCAGATGCCCTGATTGAGGGACGTTTAGAGGAATCAAAAAGGCAGAGGAGAACAGGGAGCGTTTATGAAAAAGAAAAGTACAGGATTTGAAACTTATGAAAAACGTTTGAAGCGTCATGAGGAAGAGCTGCGCTGGCTGTATATGGAGCTCTATGGAAATGATTCCATGTTTGCTGAACTGTGTGATGGGATGCGTCATTTTTATGAAGAACGGGGTGCAGACCTGAAAAAGCGGGATGAAGGCCGGGAAAGCCAGCCGGGCTGGTATCAGAAAAATGATATGCTTGGCATGATGTTTTATATTGATAATTTTGCCGGAACTATGAAAGGCGTAGAGTCACGGCTGGATTATATCGAACGCTGCGGGGTGAATTATGTTCATCTGATGCCGTTTTTAGATACGCCGGAAGGAAGATCTGACGGCGGATATGCAGTTTCTGATTTTCGCAAAGTACAGGAAAAGCTCGGGACAATGGAGGATTTGCAGGATCTGACTGCAGCCTGCCACAAAAAGGGAATCAATGTGTGTATGGATTTTGTCATGAACCATACCTCAGAAGACCATGAGTGGGCAGTAAAAGCGCGCCAGGGGGACGGCGAGTACATGAGCCGTTACTTTTTTTATGACAATGCCGCGATTCCTTCAGAATACGAAAAAACGGTACCGCAGGTATTTCCGACAACAGCGCCGGGCAATTTTACATGGCTGCCCGAGATCGGACATTATGTGATGACTACATTTTATCC
>CAOJHI010000097.1 GCA_948436005.1 uncultured Lachnospiraceae bacterium | reverse complement strand
TCAAAATCGGTTCTATCTGCCCTGTGCCAAAAGACGCCTCAAACGTAAGGGCCGCCTTTTTTTCCTGCATCTGCACACAGCACACTGGCCCCTTCCAGCCACTTACTGTACTGCTCGTCGTTATTGTCCTTTGATTCGTCACGTACGCCCCCATAAAAAACACGAGGGAACACAGGCAAACCAGCCCAAGTCCCCTCAATCGGTACCATGCAATCTGATATTTCTCTTTCTCCATCTGTCATCCGTCCTGAAGTTTCTTACTAAAGTATATGAGAAACTCCCGGATATCATGATATCTGTCACAGGATATCTTTTTTATAATTATCATCCAAAATCATCACAGAGCAGTAAATCATCCCGCTTTGCAGCCATTTGTTTCAGTTCCTCTGTAAAACCTGATGCGCCAAAAAGTACATACCACACACGCCTTGTGTTCTTTCTCCACCCCACGCGCTCAGACTTTTCTTCCAGACGGTGCAGTACGCCAATATCCACCGGTTCCTGCCAGAACTTACATTCACCCAGTATCAGATGATTTCCCTCCGGGTCAATTGCTGCAATATCAATTTCATCCCTAGAATCCCACCAGCGCCCGATTTGTGAAAAATGAAATGGCCAGCAGTCCCTGGCATTCATATCCCACATCCGCTCCTGGCACACATCCTCATAGACGTAGGCAATATGGCTTCTGACCAGGCTTTTACGGATTTTACCCATAACCACCTCACCGTTGCCACTTTCAATCAAACTCCGGTTCGGATACACAAAACCAAACCAAAACCGAATATAATTATCTTTAATCTTATAAAGACCTTTTTTGCTTTTTTCCGGATTTTCCTCCGTAACAGGCACTTCACGTTCCAGGATATCAAGATCAATCAGTGTTTTCAGATACTTTGTCAGGCTTGTTGCTTTCACTTCCAGCACAGTGGCAATCGCAGAAATTCGCCTGTTGCCCGCAGCAATCGCTTTGATAACAGAAAAATAACTGCCGATTTCCGAGACTTCCTGCTGAAGCAGGAAATTCGGTTCATCATACAGATAGCCGGAACGATTGAGCACATTGCGCCAGATGGCAGTATAAATATCCTTGCTCTCCGAAAACAGTTCGATATATTTGGGAACACCGCCTGTTATGGCATACATTTCGATCAGTTCGCGACGATTCTTGTCAGGAAAAAACTCAGAATAATACTTAAATGGAATCTGGGTCAACCGAATCTGTGCCGTACGCCGTCCGAAAAGGGGGCTGCTGTAAGCAAGCGTCTGTGATTCCATCATGGAAATCAGCGAACCGCAGAGAATTACCATGACGGATTTGGCCTTCAGAATCTCCTCCCATATCCGCTGGAAAATGGACGGGAATGCAGGATTGGCCTTCCCGATATACTGAAATTCATCTATCACAATAATCGGCTTGCTTTCAAAAGGCGTATCCATCAGTGCTTTGAAGATGACATCCCACTTTTTTACGTCTGCATTTTGCAGCAAATCACTGCCGATAAACTCCGCCGCCTTTTCCTTGAATACCAGCCTATTTTGTACTTCAGACTCCTCACTGGCAAGGAAGAACAACGCCTTTTTATCCCTGATAAATTCAGAAATCAACGTCGTTTTCCCCACCCTTCGACGCCCGTACAGTACGACCAGTGAACTACCGTTCCGTTCATATTCGTTCTGCAAAGTTTCTATTTCCGCTTCGCGATCAATAAATTTCTCCATGGAGACACCTCGCTTTCTATTTAGATTATACCAAAGATTATTATAATTTCAATTATAATAATCCAAGAAGGCGCTGATAAATCATTGTTTTCTCAAAAACTTCGGCAAGGAAAATGCTATAATCAGCTTTTCTCTAATTATTAGAAAGCACAGCAGCGCTCCAAAATATGTTTCTGTTATTCCTCCGTTTTTTTCACCGGCACAAATTTCGCCCTGTTCATCAGCGGATGCGAGAGACGGATTGCTCCGGGACGCGGGCAGACCATCACGCAGGCTCCGCAGTAATAGCACTCGCCCGGATACATGACAATCGGATGCTTCCCTTTTTCCGCAGACGGAAGAAGGATATCGCACTGGCAGACCTCCGCACAGCGGTTGCAGCCAATGCAAAGCGTTTCATCGTATTTCAGCGGAGCCGTGCTGCACGGCACCTGCTCTACTGTAAATTCAACCTTTTTCACGTGCAGCCACCTCCTGTATATAGTCCTGATTCCGTTTTTCATATTCCGTCTTCAGCTTTCCGAAAAATCCAAGCGGAACATCCCGTGTCGTGACCGCGCCGTTTTCCCGGTGGATGACGATATGCTTCCGGTCGTTTTCCGGGTCAAGCTCCGGATAATCACTGCGGTTAAAGCAAAGCGGCACGGAGCTCGATTTTCGCGCCAGAGACGCGTGCAGAACAAGCTCTGCCACGGTCAGGATATCCAGCACCTCATGGACACGCATCAGCTCATGCGGGTTGGCTGCTGTAAGCTTTGGTACAATCTCCTGTTCAAAGCTCTCAAGAAGGTCAAGTCCCTCCTTTAAAAGCGCCTCACATTTCACGCCGCCGCAGTAATTCTGCATGGCCTTGGAGATCGCCATATTCAGCTCCTTCCAGGAAACTCCGTCCTCCCCGGACACGTAAAGCGGTGCATACAGCCGCTCCTGCTCTGCCTCAACATCTGCGCGGCACACCTCGCCAAGCGGCGCAGTCTTTGCATACTCCGCTGCCTTGCGTCCCGCATAATAACCGGTCGCACACGCAAATCCGGCGCAGTCCGATGCATAAAGCTGGTCGCCGGCTGCATAAACGCCGTCCAGGTTGGTTTTTAAATCCCAGTCGTGCATCACGCCGCCCGGCGCACCGAAAAACTGGCGCTCCTGCTCCAGGAAATTTGCCGACTGCCATCCGGTTCCGTAGCTCTGCAGCATGTGCTGCTCCGGATCAAATCCGCGTTCCGTATAATTCTGGTAAATCGGAATTTTGGTCTTTGCTTCCTCACCTACCATCATGCCCCAGATCACACGGCGCTCCTGCTCCGGCATCCGGCTTAAGTCCGCGTAAAACGGAAGCTGATAGCCGCGCTTCATCAGCTCCTCAAAATCAAGCGTCTCCGGACCGCGGTATTCATATTTTGGATTGTCAATCACGCCGCCCTTCAGGAAAAACTTCTGTCCAGGCGCCGGATAATAACGCTCGGACACTGTTTTCAGCTCCGTGCCGTCACGGTCTACATACGGAATCTCCACGCCTCTGGCATCCACCATCGTCGCTGCATACCAGGTGTTGTGGTTATTGCCCGCGCCATAAGGCGGAAAGCTCCTTCCTGCTGCCGAAAATTCAGCGCGCACCGTTTTTTCCATCATCGTAAATTCCATCCCGGCACGCCAGCCCATTGCATGACCGCTTCCAATGCTCTGCATGGGCCGGAACTCGCAAAGTCCCGTTGTATCAGCACTGAAGAGCCACACGCGAGCAGGCCGCGACATCGCCATCACAGTAGCCTTTGCGCGCAGCACGTAAAACTTTCCGGTCCGGACATTCATGCCCATCGCGCCGATTCCGCGGAGCACCGAATTTCCAGACTCCTCCTGGCTTCCTCCAGTCGTTTTTTCTTCCTGCATCCCTGCAAGTGCCTTTTCTGCCGGTATTTCCTGCCTGCTGCCACTCGCTTTCTCCACAAGCAGCGCCGTTGCCTCGGTCCGGTCCATCACCCGCACGCCCAGACGCTTGAGCTCTCTGTAAAGCGCAGGCTTAAATGTGGAACCCCACACACGGATTGTAAACTTATTTTCGTAATCATAGGCGAACATCAGCTTCGTTTTCTCATCACGGAACTCTGCGCCCGCAAACTCGTCCTCTGTATCGCGGATTTTTCCGCCAAAGCTTTCCAGATCAAGCAGACGGTCATAGCCCTCGCGGCATTCGATGTAATGTGCAATACCGTTGCTGTACCAGTCCTGCTCATCCACATACGCCTCCGCGATCTCCTCCGGCGTCACTTTGGAGCACGGATTCGTACAGGCGGATTCCCAGTGGTCAAAGCCTGTCCCTGCGGAGCCGCTGCGTTCGACTGCGCCTTTTTCTACCAGAGTCACGGAAAGTCCTTTTCTGGCAGCCGCAATTGCGGCAAAGCATCCGGAAAGTCCGCCGCCAAGAACCAGCACGTCACTCTCTATTGTCTCCTCCTGTCCAACCTCATTTCCATAAGGCCAGGAATATTTTGCCTCTACCATTTTCTTTTACCTTTCTGTGGGTGAAACTTTGTGTGTTTGTCGGACGATCCCTGGGAGAGGATGCAAAAACGGGGTTCCGAACAAACAAGTCACCCCTTATTTGCATCCTCTCCCAGGGATCTGATTTCGAAAGATTTAAAATTTATTTTGCTTACTTTTTCTTTTCAAAATGTTATAATAGCAAATTTTTGTTTTATTCCCAGCTCTGCCTGGTGAGGATACTTTGCTTATATGAGGTGGCATGCGGCAAAGTGTCCTGGGGTTATTTCGCGGAGCGGGATGTCTCCCTGGCGGCAGCGTTCTGTCGCATGGGGGCAGCGGGCGGCAAAACGGCAGCCGGGTTTGGGGTTGACAGGGCTCGTGACCTCGCCCTGGATCAGTTGTCTTTTTTTGTGACACGACTCTACGCTCGGAATTGGGATAGAACCAAGTAAGGCTTTTGTGTATGGGTGCACCGGATTTTTGAACATCTCGGAGGCAGATGCGTACTCAACGCATTTTCCGAGATACATCACCATAATTTCATCCGAAATGTGTTTTACAACGGACAGGTCATGGGTGATAAACAGATACGTAAAGCCCATCTGATCCTGCAGGTCCATCAGCAGGTTCAGAATCTGTGCCTGGATAGAAACGTCAAGGGCTGATACCGGCTCGTCGCAGACAACAAATTCCGGTTCCAGTACGAGTGCACGCGCAACGCCGATTCTCTGTCTCCGGCCGCCGTCCAGCTCGTGTGGATACGCCATGGAAAGGCGGTTTGCAAGCCCTACAGTGTCCATGATTTTTGTGACACGCTCTTCGATCTCTTTTCTATTTTTACATACTTTATTGACAATCAGGGGCTCTGCTATGAGCTGACGCACAGTCATTCGGCCGTTCAGGCTCGAATACGGGTCCTGAAAAATCATCTGCATTTTTGTCCGTACCTGGCGGAATTCCTTTTTTGACAGGTTCGCAATGTTCTGTCCATGAAAGAGAATCTCCCCGCCTGTGGGTTCATAGAGCTGAAGTGCTGTTCTGCCCAGGGTTGATTTTCCGCAGCCGGACTCTCCGACCACGCCGAGCGTCTTTCCTTTTGGGATTGAAAAGCTCACATCATCTACCGCATGAAGCATTCCGGACGGTGTTTTAAAATACTTTTTCAGATTTTTAACCTCTAACAGTATTTCCGTCATCTCTTCACCTCCCCGTTTTCTGTAAACCGGTGGCACTGGATCTGATGGCCGTTCTTTTCCCATACCCCGGGCTGGCACGTTTTGCAGATCTCCATACACTTCGTACATCTCGGCGCAAATTTACAGCCCTCCGGCAGTTCAGTCGGATCTGGCATCAGTCCTTCAATCGGGTGCAGACGCCGCGCATCCTCTGTCAGGCTTGGGATTGAGCCAAACAAACCTTCTGTGTATGGATGGTGACAGTCGCCTGTAAAAATGTCCGCCAGCGTTCCGTATTCTACAATCTCTCCGGCATACATGATGCCTACCTTGTCGCAAGTCTCTGCAACTACGCCCAGGTCATGCGTAATCATAATCACAGAGGTTCCGTATTTTCTCTGAAGATCACAGATCATGGTCAGAATCTGCGCCTGAATCGTCACATCAAGGGCTGTTGTCGGTTCATCCGCAATCAACAGCTTTGGATTACAGACAAGCGCAATCGCGATCACAACTCTCTGGCGCATTCCTCCGGAAAACTGATAGGGATATTCGGATTTCCGTTCCCGTGGAATTCCCACCATTTCAAGCGTTTCTTCTACTTTCCGGTCAATTTCCTTTTTGGAAAGCTCCTGCTCATTGTGCAGGTAAAGCGCCTCCCCGATCTGCTCCCCAACGGTCAGCACGGGGTTGAGCGCAGTCATCGGGTCCTGGAAAATCATCGAAATTTTTTCCCCGCGCAGCCTTTGCAGCTCATGCTCTGACATTTTGCAGACATCCTGCCCTTCAAACAGAACCCTGCCTGAAGTCACCTTTGCAGTCCGCTCTGCAAGCAGCCCGAGAACCGCGAGTGCCGTCGTTGTCTTGCCGGCTCCTGTCTCGCCCACAAGCCCCATTGTCTCGCCCTGTTTCAGAGAAAAACTGATGCCGTTCACTGCATAGACTGTTTCCAGATCTGTTTTATACTGAATCGACAAATCTTCTATTTTTAAGATCTCGTCTTTTATTCTCTCATCCATGCGTCTCTCCTCCTTCCTCAATCCTTCAGCTTCGGGTCCAGCGCATCTGTAAGTCCGTCCCCTACAAGGTTAAAGGCCATTGACGACAACAGGATAAAAATACCCGGGAAAAGCAGCATATACGGCGCCACAAACAGGTAAGTCTGTGCATTTGACAAAAGCGCGCCCCACTCCGGCGACGGAGGCTGAATTCCCATACCGATAAAACTGAGGCCTGCTGCTGAAAGCATCATGGTGGAAATACTCATCGTGGTATTTACAATAATCGGTCCCATCGCGTTCGGCAGCACATACCGGAAAATAATTCTGGCATTCGAAGTTCCGTACGACTTTGCCGCTTCCACATAATCCTGCTCTGCTGTTGTAAGCACAACAGAACGGATCAGCCGGACATTTCCCGGAATACAGGAAACCGTGATTGCAATGATCAGGTTGCGCAGATTCGTTCCAAGCGCAGCCACTACGGCCAGAGAAAGCAGAACCGGAGGTACGCACATAAAGACATCTATAATACGGCTGATCACATTGTCCACCACGCCGCCAAAATAGCCGGCGCTTGCCCCAAGCACTGCGCCGATCGCAAGCGCCATCAAACTGGTTGCCAGTCCGATCAGAAGCGAATACCTGGAACCGTGTACCACACGTGCAAACAAGTCCCGCCCAAATTCATCGGTTCCGAAAAAGTGTGCCATACTTGGCCCTTGAAGCCGGTCTGCTCCAACCTGCTCGATACATTTCTCATACGGTACAATCAGGTCTGCAAAAAGCGCCATTCCCACAATGATAACCAGCAGAATCAGGCCCATGACCGCTGTTTTATTTTTTTTATAACGCCGCCAGAATTCAGAAAGCTGCGCGTGTTTTCTGCTCTTATTCACGTCCCTTCCCTCCATTCTGGTATTTCGCCTTAATTCTCGGATCAATAAATGCATACATGATGTCCACGGCCAGGATGACAAGGCCAAAAAGAACAGCCAGGAACAGCGTAGCCCCCATGACCATCGGCACATCCTTCTGCCGGATCGCCGTTGTCATAAGCGTACCCATTCCGGGCATTGCAAACACCGTCTCTGCGATAATTGCTCCTCCGAGCGATGCACCGAAACCGCTGCCGAGCGTCGTGACTACAGGAAGCAGTGCATTGCGCAGTGCATGCCTCCAGATCACACGCTTATTGGATGCTCCCTTTGCACGTGCCGTACGTATGTATTCCTGCCGGACCGTTTCCAGCATGGATGCCCTCGTAAGCCGCAAAAGGCCCGCCGCGGAAGGTAATGAAAGAGTCAGCGCAGGCAGAATAAAATGCCGCAGAGAATCTGCTCCAAAGGAAGGAAGCAGGCCAAGCTTCAGGGAAAACAGGATCAGCATCATCAGTCCAAGCCAGAAGCCGGGCATGGAAGCAAACACAAGCGCCACCACGATACAGACATGATCCATCACAGAATACTGACGCACTGCGGAAAATATACCCATACTGATTCCAAGAATCGCAGAAACGCACATCGAAAGCACTGCCAGCAGAAGCGTATTCGGAAATCTCGCCAGAATACTGTCCATGACCGGCTGCCTCGTCGCATAAGAGGTTCCAAGGTCAAAATGAAAAATAATATCGCCCACATAATTGAAAAAACGGACAAAAAACGGCTGGTCATATCCGAACTGTGTGTTCAGAGCCGCGATGTCTTCTTTTTTGGCGGTAATACCAAGGATAATGGAGCCGGGGTCTCCGGGTGTCAGCGAAAGAATCGTAAACACCAGAAAGGCTACTCCGAGCAGCACCGGAATCATGTACAGGAGCCGCTTGACAATGTATTTCGACATAAAGGTGATGCCTCCTTTTTCAGAATAAGGGGTTGCAAAGTTTTTTTGATATAGAGGACGTCCCCTGGCCGTAAATACAAAAACGGGGTTCCAGCAAACAAGTCACCCCTTATTTTGTATTTACGGCCAGGGGACTGACTTTGTAAAACTAGCCTTGTAAAACTGGCTTTGTAAGATCGACTTTCTAAAACTGGCCTTGTAAAATCGGCTTTGTAAGATCGACTTTCTAAAACTGGCCTTGTAATACCGGCTTTGAGAATCGGTTCTGAAAAACAGCTTCGTAGTTCATGCAATTTGTGTGTGGGCTGTACGTTGCTGGGGGAAACGGTTCTCAAGAAGGGGGACTAAGTGGGGCAGAATCCTGCTTTCTAAAATATCAGCGAAAAAGGGGGTGTTGCAGGATTGTGCCTGCTCCAGCCCCTTTTTGTCGGTTTTCAGTTTTCATGTAGTCCTGAAATGCGACTAAGCGATTCGTCCCTTTGCAGCTTACAGGCTGTAGTCGTTTTTCTTACCAGGCAAAATCGTACAGATAGTAGTTGCCTTCCAGAACGAACTCCGGAGCTTTCAGGTCTGTGTTGTATGCATACAGAGTCAACGGGTTGCACATCGGTGCATAGATTGCTTCTTCCTGTGCTTTGGTCAGGATCTGGTTAAAGAGCTCTGCTCTCTTGTCCGTGTCCACTTCACTTCTTGTCTGGTTGAACAGCTCGTCCATCTCCGGGTCGGAGTATCTTGCATTATTGGCCATTCCGATGTAATCGGTGGTGAATGCCATTTCGAGGGTCTGTGTGTCGCCTTCCAGCGTCATGTTCAGTGTTGTGATTGTATAATCGCCGGATGTCAGGCTGCCGATGTAGGAGTTAAATTCTCTTGTGTCAATTTCCATCTCAAAGCCGATTGCTCTCAGGTCATTCTGTACAACGGTTGCCAGGTTCGCATATTTTTCTGCAACGAGAAGTGTGCCGAGATTGTACGGCGTCTCGATTCCGGCTTCTGCGAGCAGTTCTTTTGCTTTTTCCGGATCATACGTGTACTGCGGCTGATCCTCAGAATATCCAAAGCGGTGTTTTGCACACAGGTTGGAGTTTACCTCTGCTTTTCCGTCATAGCAGACATTTACCAGGTTCTCACGGTCAATGGCATAATTTACTGCCTCACGGACAAGCGGGTTGTTGAACGGCTCTTTTTCTATGTTCATGCACACATACGCAAAGCTTGAGGTCGGAACCTCGGAAATCGTAACAGCCGGGTTGGCTTCGAGCTGGGCCAGAACGGAAGCGTCGATCTCTGCAAAATTGATTTCGCCTGTCTGAAGTGCCAGTGCGCGGGAGGCAATTTCCGGAAGGACACGGAATGTCACGTTCTTGATCGTCGGTGCTCCCCGGTAATAGTCTTCATTTGCTTCCAGCTCAATGGAAGTAGCTACGGTACGGCTCACAAATTTGTAAGGGCCGCTTCCGATCGGATTTGTCACAAAACCATCCGGGTCTTCCTCATAATAGTCCTTGGAGCTGATATTCGGGGAACTGATGCCCAGAAGGAACGGCGCGTACGGGGAATCCAGATGGCAGACTACTGTGCTGTCATCCACTGCTTCCACACTGCTCAGCACTGAAATCTGAGAACCCTGATACTGAGAAGCCTTGTACATCTCAATTGAAAATACCACATCGTCCACGGTCACAGGGGTGCCGTCATGGAACGTCACATCATCTCTGATCTTAAAGGTATAATCCAGGCCATCCTCACTGATCTCATAACTCTCAGCAATTCTCGGCTCCGGGTCTTCACTTCCGTCCGGGTTCACATACAGCAGTGTGTCATAAATCTGATTCAGAACTGTCAGTTCCACGGTTGTAGAAAAATCTGTCGGATGCAGTGTCTCCACATCTGCATCAATAGCGATTATAATGTCTGTCTTTCCCTCCTGCGCACATGCGCCAAAAGATGCGAACATGGAAAGTCCGCAGATTGCTGCCAGTAAAGTAAGTGTTTTCTTCATCACAAATCTCCTCTCTTGGTTGGTTTTCTGTTTCCAGATAATTATGAAACCTTCTGTGAATGTAACTTATTAGACAAACTTTCACAATTTACTGTAGTTATACTTATGAAAATTAAAACAGCGGCTTTCCATCCCGCGTTGTAATAATCTCAATCTCTTCCCGTCTCAGCCGGCCGGCCTCTTTCAGGAAGCCCTGCAGCATATCATTGCTCCAGTACTGTTTTCCCTGGAAAACAAAACGGAGCTTTCTGGTATTTCCGATATCCTCGAGCGGATTGCCTTCAAGTACAATCACGTCAGCATCCATTCCCTGCAGAATCCTGCCTTTTTCTCCGGCAATACCCATATGCTCCGCCGGATTTACGGTTGCCGCACGCAACGCGTCATAAACAGTCATGCCATAGACATTTACAAGCTTCTCCAGCTCCTCCGGCATCGCAATTCCCGGAATAATGCCAGGATATGGACAATCGGTTCCGGCCATGACACGGTCCGAATGTTTCAGGAAAGCTGTACCCCGGTCCCTACTTGTCTGAAAATCCGGATGTACGTTCAGTCTGCGGTAATTCTCA
>CAOJHI010000096.1 GCA_948436005.1 uncultured Lachnospiraceae bacterium | reverse complement strand
TGACTGGAGTTCAGACGTGTGCTCTTCCGATCTCAGATATCCTGCCCGTTCCATCTCCTCCACCACGCACAAAGCAGCCCGCTCCATCAAAACAAGCGCAGGAATTCCAAGCTGCTGTATAGTACCGCTATCATATTTTTTCATCTGCAATGCATTTACCAGAAATTCCATGCTGAGCCCTTTCTTACTTTTATCATATTCAACCCTGCAATTGTATCCCTTTATCAAACAGTATTTGCTTTTCCTATCATTTGATATCCTGCCAATATGATACAATCCCAAAAATCCATGCATACAAAAACCTGTATACTTCACGGCATAAGAGCGATAAATTACCCTCATCCATACTATACAGGCCCCAAACGCCAAAGGCCTTTTCAAGCCTCCTCGCTCACTATATTTGCTATTGTTTTGAAACGCTATTTCAAAATCAGAATCATGATAAAATGCACAAAATAGGGGGGACTTGTTTGCCCTGGAACCCCGTTTTTGTGCATTTTATCATGATTCGTCCGTTTCCATAAAATCTCGCTCTCACAATTCGCTTATCGTTTTTCGGCATGTGTCAGCTTATAGGATAACTGCATCAGACTCTCTGATAAATGGACATTCTCTACAACAACATCCTTAGGCAGATGAAGATCCGTATGCGCAAAATTCCAGATCGCCTTCACACCGTTTTCAACCAGCATCGGAGTCACAGATTCTGCACCGCTTTTGGGAAGCGTAAGCGCTGCAATCTGAATCTGATTTTCTTTAATAAACTCCGGAAGCTCTTCTATCATACGGATTTCAATACCGCGCACTGATACACCGCGCAGTCTGGAATTTACATCAAAAATACCTTTTACCAGAAAACCGCGCTTTTCAAATTTGACATAATTGGCCAGGGCCTGTCCCAGATTTCCGGCTCCAATGATTACCATATTGTAGGTCTTGTCCAGTCCAAGAATCTTTCCAATCTCACTGTGAAGATATTTTACATTGTATCCGTACCCCTGCTGACCAAATCCTCCAAAATTATTTAGATCCTGACGAATCTGAGAAGCAGTCACATTCATCATATCACTCAGTTCATTCGATGAAATGCGCTCAACCTTTGCCTCCAGAAGATCACCAAGATACCGATAATACCGCGGCAGCCGTTTCACCACTACTTTTGAGATTCCATGTTCGTCCACTTTTTACGCCTCTTTCATCCTTACATATAGGGCCATTATACTAAACCATGAATTTTATGTCAATCGAGTATCCAAATATTGTCTTTTTTTCAAATTCCGTTATAATAAAAGGGATTCTAAATAAAGGAGTAGACTTATGATACTATCATGTCAGAATATAACAAAAGCCTTCGGTACCGATGTTATTATCTCCGGTGGCTCTTTCCATATTGAGGAACACGAAAAAGCTGCTGTTGTCGGCATCAACGGGGCTGGCAAGACAACTCTTTTGCGCATCATCATCGGCGAATCTGAACCGGACAGCGGTACGGTCGCACTCTCCCGCGGGAAAACGATCGGCTATCTGGCGCAGCATCAGGACGTAAACAGCACTGCCACAATCTATGAAGAGCTGCTCTCCGTAAAACAGGACGTACTTCGGATGGAACAGCGGCTGCGCGCAATTGAGAGGGAAATGAAGCATCTCTCCGGTACTGAGCTGGAGTCGCTCATGGAACAGTACAACCGCATTTCCACGGAATTTGAGCATCAAAACGGCTATGCTCTGCAAAGTGAAGTAACCGGTGTCCTGAAAGGCCTTGGTTTTCTGGAAGAAGATTTTTCCAAACAGATCTGCACACTCTCCGGAGGCCAGAAAACGAGGGTTGCGCTTGGCCGGCTGCTTTTATCCAAACCGGATCTTCTGCTTTTGGACGAGCCAATTAACCACCTGGATCTGACTTCTATTGCATGGTTGGAAACGTATCTTCTGAATTACAGCGGTGCAGTACTGATTGTTGCACATGACCGCTATTTCCTGAACAAGGTAGTTTCGAAAGTTATTGAACTGGACAATGGCCGTATTACTTCGTTTTCCGGAAACTATACGGATTATGCTGAAAAAAAGGCTCAGCTCCGTGAAACTGCATGGAAAGCTTACCTCAACCAACAGCAGGAAATCAAACACCAGGAAGCAGTTATTGCCAAACTGAAATCTTTTAATCGCGAGAAATCAATCAAACGCGCCGAAAGCCGCGAAAAAATGCTTGATAAAATAGAAGTACTCGAAAAACCGGTAGAGATCCGAGCTGATATGCACCTGCATTTCTCCCCTCAGATCACAAGCGGAAATGATGTACTGAAGGTAGAACATCTTGCCAAATCTTTTCCGGGGAACCTGCTTTTCTCTGATCTGAATTTTACGGTCAGCCGCGGTGAAAAGGTTGCAATCATCGGTGATAACGGAACAGGCAAAACTACAATCCTGAAAATTCTCAACGAGCTGGAGGCAGCCGATGCCGGCGTTTTCACACTTGGAAGCCGCGTACATATCGGTTATTATGATCAGGAGCATCAGCTGCTCCACATGGATAAAACGCTGGTTGAAGAAATTTCTGATGTTTATCCGGACATGACAGGAACGGAAATCCGCAACATTCTGGCTGCCTTTCTGTTTACCGGCGATGATGTTTTTAAGCGCATCCAAGATCTGAGCGGTGGAGAACGCGGACGTCTTGCCCTGGCAAAACTCATGCTCTCAAAATCAAACTTTTTGATTCTTGATGAACCTACAAACCATCTGGATATCACCTCCAAGGAAATCCTGGAGGAAGCCATACGCAATTATTCCGGAACTGTCCTCTACGTATCCCATGACCGATACTTTATTAATCAGACAGCGTCCCGAATTCTGGAACTGAAAAATCAAACCCTGATTAATTATATCGGGAATTACGACTATTATCTGGAAAAAGCAGAAGAACTGACAAAGGTTTACGCGCCGGCAGCACCTTCCACTCCCGGGAACCAGCAATCAGATACCGCTTCCTCGCGGGAAAGCTGGGAACGTCAGAAAGAAGAACAGGCAAAAGAACGAAAACGCCAGAACGAACTCAAAAAGACAGAGGATCAGATTGCTTCTTTAGAAGAACGAAGCGCAGAAATCGATGCATTAATGTCGCAGGAGGAAATTTTTACCGATGTGGCAAAATGTCTTGAATTGAGCAACGAAAAAGCCTCTGTTATGGAAAATCTCGATATTCTGTATGAAAAATGGGCAGAATTATCTGAATAAATCATATGTTCTGTTTCATCCTTCCTCCAGAAATTAAATGGGACGAGCACACCAGGAATAATGATATTTCCTGAATGTGACCGTCCCATTTTTTAACTTTTTAATTCACATATCTTTTTAGCAAGCGGGCAATCTCACCAATATCAATTGGCTTAGCCACATGCGCGTTCATGCCACAGTCCAGACAGTGCTGGATATCCTCTGCAAAAGCGTCTGCCGTCATCGCAATAATCGGAATCGTGGAAGCATCAGAATGATTCAGCGCTCTGATTGCCTTTGTCGCTTCGTAACCGGTCATGACCGGCATCCGGATGTCCATAAGAATCGCATCATAGTATCCTTTCTTTGACGCCTGAAATTTTTCTACGCAGATCTTTCCGTTCTCTGCCCAATCAAGCTCCAGTCCGAGATCAGACAGCAGTTCGTTGGCAATCTCCCAGTTAAGATCATTGTCCTCAGCAAGCAGAATACGGCGTCCTCTCAGTGCAGCATCCTGCTCCGGTGCCGAATCCTGTGACGCTTCAAGCCCAGTCACAAATGGACGCAGTCCATAAAACAGCGTGGACTTAAACAGCGGCTTTGAGATGAATCCACTGATCCCGGCAGCACGCGCCTCTGCCTCAAACTCACTCCAATCATATGCTGATATCAGAATAATCGGAATCTCGTCACCAAGTCTTTGACGAATCTCCTTTGCGACCTGAATACCATCCATGCCGGGCAGTTTCCAGTCAAGTAAAATAATCTGATATTCTTCCCTCTTCTGATGGTGCATCATTACCATTTTTATTGCGTTTTCACCGCTCAATGTCCAATCAGCATTAATACCAATTGACTTTAACGCATCCACAGCAGTATGGCACAAAAATTCATCATCATCCACCACAAGCATGTTCCAGGGTGGAAGTACCATATCCTCTTCCACGACCTCTGCTTTTTCAAAATCAAGAACCACATGGAACTCTGTTCCTTTGTCAAGCTCGCTCTTTATCTCGATCGTGCCCTGCATTGCATCTACAATATACTTTGTGATCGCCATCCCAAGGCCGGCGCCCTCTGTCTTGTGAATTCTGGCGCCATCTGCACGGCTGTAGGAATCATATATCTTTTTCAAAAATTCCTGAGACATACCGATTCCATTATCCTTGACTCTGACATGAATCCTGACGTAATCCTCTCCTTTCGGTGATTCCTCCTCCATCATACATAATTCAATCTTGCCACCCTCCGGTGTATATTTTGTCGCATTCGACAGAAGGTTGAGCAATATCTGATTCAGACGCACACTGTCACAGTAGACGTTTTCAGTCACAATATTTTCAATATGTACGTCAAAATTTTGTTTTTTGGCTTTTACCTGCGACTGCACAATACTGACAAGGCCTTCCACAACCTCACGCAGAGAAACCTGATCCATGGTGAGCGTCATTTTACCGCTTTCTATTTTGGACATATCCAGTACATCATTGATCAGTCCCAGCAGATGCTTACTCGACATTGCAATCTTTTTCAGACAGTTGTGTACCTGTTCACGGTCATCTATATGTGCCACCGCAATCGCATTCATGCCGACAATCGCATTCATCGGCGTACGGATATCATGGCTCATATTTGAAAGAAATTCACTCTTTGCCTTTGATGCCTCAACAGCAGTCTGTCTGGCTTCCTCAAGCTCCTGAAGCTGCTGACGCGTCAGTGCAAAATATCGGATAAAAATCAAGATCAATAAAACAAGAATTGCGCCGCAGGCCACTAACGTTACCACCATGCGCTGAACACTCAGGCCGTTGACAGCCTCATCCATTTCGCTGTATGGCATTACCATAATCAGATACCATTCAGAGAAAGGCAATGGCGTTCCGTAAATCTGCCGCAGTCCTCCATCTAAAGATATAATAGTAGAATAGGAACTTTCCTCTTCAGCCGCAGGTCTGAGCCCTTCAAGATAATCTGCAAGCGTCTGCACCGATTCATCCGTGTGAACATCTGACACAGAAATCCCAAAGTGCTCCAACAACTCTGTATTGGAATTGCTGATCACAAGGCTTCCGTCTCTTCTCAATATATGGCAATACATGAGAGAACCTTTATCCTCCAAAGAAAGCGTTTCACTGATATACTCCTTCGGAACAGCCGCCACCACTGCAGTACACGTCTCCCCATTTTTCATAGGATATTCAGCAGAAACTCCAAAAAGCACCACTTCATTGCCAAAGGAATCTTGTCCAAGCGCAACTCTTTTCTCCCCTCTGTTCAGAGCTTCCAGGAAAGGCTCCGGATTAAGCGCCTGAATTGGCTCCCCGTAAAGAGTATCAAAGGTACCATCCACAGAACACATTGCCAGATAATCAAAATCTCTGACCTGCGCCCTGTAAATCAGCTCCTGATACAGCTTTTCTGCATCAGCATCATCTGCCGCTGATACGACTTCCACCAATCCTTCTACCTGCCGAAACCGCAAATCAATCGTGGTCTCAAAATGCTTACTCAGCTCCTCACCCATTCCGGCCATATACAGCTCACCGACCTCATGGATAGTCTGTGCACTTTTATTGTTCATAAATACAGCCAGAAATCCAAAAACAATGGCGCTGAAAAGCACCAGCCCGATAAAACTGGCTGTCAGAAAACGGGTTGTCTTGTTTCTTATCCTGATATGGTTATGCTCCATCCGCGCTTTATCCCTCCTGAAATCCAAGTACTATCCGACACGAAACCATTGTTTATTTTATCATATCAGCAGGTATATGGTCAAGACTTCAAAAAACTAAGCTCTGTCCGAAATATTTCCGACGACATTTCTGTCCGGCATGTTCCGTTCATTTTTTCCATCATACGCTTCGTATTTGCCAGTCCAATATTGGTGCTGTCCTCTTTACGCTCCAGCTCTCTGATTTGATTTTCAAAACAGATACAGGCCTCTTTTTCCCTCTCAAAAACAGTGATTGTGACAGGTTCAGACTGCTTTGCATACTTCATCAAATTAGACAATACATTGTCCATCACACGTGCAAGATATCCCGTGTTTATCCTGATCAGGCCATTCCCCCAATGCAGTTCCATCTCTACGGTAAAGCCATTCTGTTCCAGATATGCCGAAACCTCTGAGAGCAGATCATAAAACAGTGTCTGAAAGCTCTCTGGCTCCTCTAACTCTACCTTTACCTCGCTGCTTACCAGTGAGTATTCAAAAATATGCTCAGAAAGCTGTTTCAGCTGGTGCATCTTTCGGTCGATCCGGTCAATGTAATCCTTCATCTGTGCCTTATCCCGATATCGGTGGTTTTTCAGGATTTCCATATAAATCATCATAGACGTGAGCGGAGTACGCAGGTCATGAGACATCTCTGTAATCATCCGGCGGTTCGCCTTTGTAAGGTGCGCCTCCTGCTCCACCTGATACGCAAAAGATTTTCTCATATCATCAATTCCGCGCGCCAGTACTGCCAGCTCATCCCTGCCTTTTACTGTCACCTGATACTCCAGATCACCGCCTTCCAGAATTCCTATTTCACGGCTGAGCTGCGTGATATATTTCATTTTGCTGCGAATCCCGAGCATCACAATCACCAGAAACAAAAGTACACACAGCAGTATTTCCGCAATCAGCGCATATCTGTAAAATTTCCGTTCATAAAATCCATACAGAATCACCTCTGCCTCGCTGTCCGAAAAATGGATTTTATAGTAAGCCTCCCAGTCATAAAAACCAATCTCCACCGGGGCATCCCACCCTTCGGTTTCTTCCGCATAATTCGAATCATACACAAGAACACTGTTGCAATAAACCTGCATAAAAATTCCACGCTGACGGTACACCCATCTTGTCAGAAATTCCGAATCCCGCGTAGAAATACTGTTCTGTGTGACATACTCCTGCAATTCCTTCATACGGTCATGATTCTTCTGTTCAATGTAGTCTGAGGTCTCAAAATAATGATCCAGAAAATACATACCAATACCCCGCATTCCCCAAAATGCGATGCCGGAACATACTGCTGCCAGGATGAGAAGCCTGGCCAGCTGGAAATAAAGGGACTCTCTTTTATTCATATCCGCCACCAAACCTGTAGCCTTTCCCCCAGACAGTCCGTATATATTTTGGATTCTGCGCGTCCTCCTCAATCTTTACCCGAAGTTTTCGAATGTGTACCATTACAGTACCATTGCACGAATAAAAATATGGTTCATTCCAGATACTCTCATACAAATTCTGCGCCGAAAAAATTTTAGAGGGAAACTGCATCAAAAGCAACAGGATTCGATATTCTGTCTCAGACAGCTCTGCCTTCTTCCCATTTACCATAACCTCATTAAATTCCTGGTTGATTCGGATGCCAGAAAGCTCAAGAACATTTTTGTCAGGATCTGTTTCCTTTTGATACTTGCCCCGATAGATTGTATACCGACGAAGCAGGGCTTTTACCCTGCCAAGAAGCTCTGTATAAGAAAAAGGCTTTGGCAGATAATCATCGCCGCCCGCCATCAGTCCAAGAAGCTTGTCCGATTCCTGTGTTCTTGCTGTCAGAAACAAAACCGGTACATTCGATATTTTCCGAATCTCCTCACACGTGCGGATACCGGACATTCCCGGCATCATCACATCCAGAATCACAAGATCTGTATCCTGCGTCAGCAATGCCAGTCCACTGCGTCCATCCCCTGCTTCCTTTACCATATACCCCTCACTTTCCAACAAAATGCGGACTCCTTCCCGGATATCCGCATCATCCTCTATCATTAAAATCGTCTCACCCGCCATGATCCCTTTTCCTTCCCAACCAATATATCATTAGTAAAAGCCTTTCTTCCATTTCTGAAACGCGAGAAATCATATTCGCACCCAGAGCCCACATACCGAATATAAAATAAGGGGTGACTTGTTTGCCCGGAACCCCGTTTTTGTACGCGGTATCCGGGCTCGTCTGGCTAACATTATACCATACACCCTCTATCCTCACAAGTCTCTCCTACTCTCGTCTTAAGGCCTCAATCGGATCCAGATTTGCAGCTTTCACAGATGGAAGCAATCCAAAAACAATACCGATTGCCATTGAAAACAGTACCGCTGCCACAGAAGCCGGAATGCTGATTGATACAGCTACCTGTGACACCTGGCTGATCACCTGCGCCATTGCGATTCCTGCAATCACACCAATAAGCCCTCCTGTACTTGTCAGTACCGCTGCCTCTGTCAGAAATTGCCAGAGGATTGCTCCCTTTCTCGCCCCTATCGCCTTTTTCAGACCAATCTCACTTGTACGCTCTGTCACTGAAACCAGCATGATATTCATTACCCCGATGCCGCCTACCAGAAGAGAAATACTGGCAATCCAGATCAACTGCTTATTTGAAGCTTCTGACAGCTGCTGCATATCCTTTGCCCTTTTCAGAACATTATCCGCCTTGTACTTCACTGCTGTCTGTTTTGGAGAAATCGTTGCATTTAAAATCTTCTCTGCTTCACGGCCCGCTGCCTCCATATCATCTACCGAAGCTGCCTTCACGATTACGTGCTCCGGCTCATCATAAAAATAGGTGACAGGCCAGCACGCCTTTGGCATATAGAGATTTCCCGGTGTATTCGTTGTGTATGCCTTGTAATCTGCAATGGAACTGATCCTTGGCTGAAATTTTCCCGCGTTCTTTACAGAACCGATTATCGTAAAAGGAACTTTCCTGATCTCAATCACCTTTCCAATCGGGCTTTCCCCCGGAAACAAATTTTCTGCCAGCTCATCATCTACAATCAAAACCTTGCGAAACCTTTTTAAATCATCTGCCCTGAAATTCCGTCCGGTTCGGATTACATACCCATTCGTTGTAAAATAATTCGTATCAATCCCCCGAACTGCAAACTGCGCCAGTGACTGGTTGCGATAGAATACCTGCTCCGGATTTTTTCGTTCTGTGTAACAGGTGACATTCTCAACACTGTCCAGCTCCAGAATCTTCTTTTTTACTTTTTCCGTCACCTCACGGACGCCAAAGGGAAGTTCCGTACCATTCGCTACTGAGTATTCAAACCCATTTTCCTCCAGCTTTATCTGTACTGTATTGTTTCCTGCACCGATCAGATTATTTTTAATTTCGTCGTTCGTCCCTTTAATAGTAGATACAATAGAAATAATTGACGCAATACCAATGATAATTCCGAGCATCGTCAAAAAAGAACGCATTTTATGTGACCATATCCCCTGAAATGAAAGTCTTATATTTTCAAGCATCTGCAGTGTCCCCCTTTTCCTTTCCGGTATGTCATTTCCAAAAAATACCGTACTACAGATTTCTTAAAATACCAGCATCCATTTCTTAACGTTTCTTAATACCACGGAATTCCGCACGTAAAAAGGCTGTTGTAAAATGATTCTCCATTTTACAACAGCCCTATAAACATTTCACTGAAATTGACCTAATTGCCCAAACACAGCTCCAAATCCCATAAAAATAAATGCTACTGCAAATTCTACTGCTTAACTTCTCCGGACAAAGTCACGTCAAGCTGAATCTTTTCCCCGTATTTTCTGCCTTTGGCCTTTAATACTGCCCCGCAGCTTCCGACTGCGCTATCCCCGATCGCTTCAAATTCATGCTCTGTAACAATAAAATCACGCAGAGAGAAATTCCGGACAATAACCTCCGTATCTGTACAGCGGCTTGTCTTTCCATCATAGACAAACATAGCCCGAAACAGCCATTCTACCGCCACTGTCTCATCTGTGTTTGAAACAAGGCGGATGCACCGGTCATATTCCATACTTTTCGTTCCGCTTTGCCGACTCTCCGGAATACCTTTATAATCCTCCACTTCAATCCGATACTGATCATCAGGAGAATCAATCCTGGTATACACCGGTTTCTGTCCCTTGCCTGCTGCTGATTCAGAAACATCCGGCAGTTTTACCTTTTCATTGTCCTGCACAAAAAAAGTATGTAAATGATTTGCTGAAACAGATTGGATACTATTTTGCGCCGCACTTGCTGAAGCGGTCGATATACATGCAAAAAATAACGCTGGCAAAATCCCCTTTTTCCACATAGTTTTATCTCACACCTCTGATTTTCGCTTTCTTATTCCAGGAAACGCGGTCCCATATATCCGATCACACCGTCAATGCGCACCTGGCTCCAGCCTTCTACCAGTCCGAGATACTCCACAACCGTACCTGCCGGATACTCTGCCATGACCTCATACTCATATCCGGGACCACTGCGGAAATTACAGGTACCTATCATCGTTTTATAAACCGGTTGAGGCTCTGTCGGTGGTTCTGTAGGAGGCTCCGTTGGTGGTTCTGTAGGTGCCTGTGTAACAGGCTCTGTCGGTGGCTGCGTTTGCGGTTGTGTCTCAGCCTGTGTTTGCGGCTGCGTTTGTGGTTGAGTCTCAGTCTGCGGCTGCGTTTGAGCCTGCGTCTGTGGCGTTGTTTGAGGCTGCGTCTGTCCCTCTGTTTCATTGCCTGCAGACTGGCCGTTTTTCATCTCATCGGTCTTTGCTGCCTGTTCAGACTGCACCGGTAAGGTCTCTGCTTTCGGTGCATCACTTTCCGGCACTTTCTGATCAACATTTTCCGTTGTCTTTTCGCTCTGCTCCTTCGCCGCATCC
>CAOJHI010000095.1 GCA_948436005.1 uncultured Lachnospiraceae bacterium | reverse complement strand
AGCACAGGGCCGATGCGCCCAATCCCAAAAAGAGAATGTTGAACAGGTACACAGAGTTTGCAAACCTTGTTAAATCCAGTTTGAAATCAAACAGAAAAAGTGTTGGGAGCATAAATAGGATGCCGTAACAGAACACTCGCCGGGTGGTGAGAATGGTGTGGTAGCCGTAACCGCTGATTTTCTTTGTCAGCACAGAATAACAGGCCCAAATCAGTGCGGCCAGCAGCGCCAGCAAGTCCCCGATGGGGTTCAGCTCCAGCTTGGAGCCGTTGAAGCTGATAAGGGCAATCCCGGCCATGGCCACTACAAAGCCAATGAAAAAGCTGGCATGGGGCTTTTCCTCTTTCAGAAACAGATGGGACAGGATGGCCGTGAAAAACGGAGCTACGGAGATAATCACCCCGACATTGGAGGCCATTGTGTAGGTAAGTGCGATATTTTCCAGCAGATAGTAAAGGCATATTCCACACAGGCCCGCTGCGGCAAAGGTCAATTCCTGCAGCAGGGTTGTCCCTCTCAAACGGCGGGGGTAAACAACCAACAGTGCAAGCAGTCCCATAACAAAGCGAAAAAACAATATTTCTACTGGCTGGAAGTCCGCCAGCAGAATTTTGGTGGAGATAAAGGTCGTTCCCCAAATGATGATCGTGAGCAGGGCGGAGAGATGGCCCGCTGTGCCATTACCCTTCATGCGGCATTTCCTCCGTATCCTTGAAGATGTCCCGATAGATACCGGGGGCCAGTCCAATAAATCGGTTGAAATAATTGGAGAAGTGGCTTTGATCGGAGAAGCCGGTTTGCAGCGCCGCCTCAACGGGGGGAACACCTTGTTCCAGCAGCTTTTTGGCCTTGCCGATACGAATGTTTTCCAGGTAGCTGTACGGTGTGACGCCCTTTGAGCAGGTAAAGGCCCGGAGCAGGGTGGATTTGCTCAATCCGGCACAACGGCAAATCTGATCCAGATAAATTCGCTCGGCATAATGCTGTTCCATAAAGGCACAGGCTTTTTCAATTTCCATCCGGTACTCCGGGACGCAGCTTTCAAAGGGCTGACTGTATCGCTGGATCAGCAGAGAGGTCAGGAGCAACAGAGTTTCCTCTTTGCCAAACTCGTTGGAACCTTTCATCACCAGTTCATGGAGGGGGCGCAGGCAGCCGGTGACTTCTTCATCAAAAATCACGTTTTGGGAAAATCCGGGCAGCTCCCGCCTGCCGGTGACTTCCTCTGCTAAATCCAGCATGACCTCCCTGGTGATGTTGAAGCCCCGATAATCCAGCGTTCCGCCGTCACTCTGGACACAGGCGTGGTTATCTCCCGGGTTGAACAGGAGAGTATTGCCCTTTGTGATGGTGTACACCTGATTTTTGCAGGACAAAACGCGCTCCCCGTTCTCTATAAATCCGATCACGTAGTATTCATGGAAATGGTTCGGGAATGGTTGTACGATGCCTTCAAAACGGTAAGCCTCCGCGCGGAGTTCATCATCGTAGACCACCGTTCGCACTTCTTTTTTCATACGATTTTCCTCCTTGGTGATGCCTATTATATCAGATAGGATTTCTGCTGGCTTGTAAAATATCTTCATTTTCTTCTTGATGTTAAAAATGATAAAAGATTTTGTGGTCTTGTCCATATCAGGGATAGTTTATTTCCGCATTGTAGAAACACAGAAAATAAAATGAGAATATTGTCTGAAAATTCTTGTTATTTCAGACAATATTATTTTTTATAAAAAGATAACAAATAACTATTGACAAAACGAAAGAATAACATTATAATAATGACAACAACAAGGAAATGACAAATTATTAGGAGGACGGTCCAATGGCATAGTTCATTCAAATCTCTGATACAGGCGAAAAGCACTTGAAGGAGGGGACGCCAATGGGAGGAAGGGACCCATAAGGGAGGCTTCAAAATAAAAGAACAGGAGGTTATGAAGTGAAACTGGAGATTATTCATTAAAAGGGCTATCTGATGACGAGAAAGTCAGATAGCCCTAAAATTTTGCCTTTTTATGCTCTTATACTGCAAGAGAAGGTGTGTAAAAGACACTCATTTGTGTGAATGCCGGTTTTACAGAAGTTTCCATGACTCAATAATTTCTTTTTCAATTTCTTCATCAAAGTTCGTAAAAGTAATCGTAAACATGTCAGTGTCTTCGTTGCAGATAATGTACTGGTGCATGGTAGAGCCCATCATGCTTACCGTATAGCGGTAAAAAGTATTTTCACCAATCTGTTCCACATCCATCGGTTCACAGTCTTCTTCCGCCACGCCAATAGCCATATAGGTAGCAGCCATCTGCGCATCCAGATCATCTTTCATGGATGCGATCATATCCTGTGTCAGACCGGAAGCCTTTGAAATCTGCACATTCAGGTTGCTCAGCATATCTGCGCTGTAAAGGTAATCTGTGTTGGAGTAATCAATACTTCCGAGAATGGAAAGATCAAGACCGGCGTTTTCAAAAATATCTTCCCCGACTGTATCCATCAGCGTATCAAGTGTATCTGCACTCAGTTCAATATAATCATCCGGCACTTCTATCGTATAGAGTTCACTGGAAGCAGAGGTGTAGAGCATCCAGCCTTCTTTGACGGAAGCTGCTTCTGTGGAGAGTTCTGTTTCCTGTGCAGAAACGGCAGTCCCTGCTGCAGCGCATAAAAGCAGTGCACACAATGTTAAAATTGATTTTTTCATAAATTTTCCCTTTCTGTACAATAAGAATTGAATATAAATCATTTGAAATTGTAGCAGGTAGCTTCCCTCAGTTCAATATAATAAATCATAGAATCTGATACTTTTTCAGTTTTTTTATTCATTTTGGTAGCCTGGTTTGATGCTGTGCGTGTATTGAAATTTTAACAGGACAGACTTGAACCCGGCCGTTTCTTTCCGTATAATATAAAAAATAACGCATGAGTAAGGAAAGAGGTTATTATGGCACGTAAGAGAAAATATCGAAGAACGTCAAAAAGAAATACACAATTTTCCAGATGGCTGCGGCGCCTGCCGCTTCCGGTGGTACTGCTTTTGTGTCTGCTTTCCTGGATGTTTCCGGACCAGTCCCGGACAATTCTTGGAGAGCTGCAGGATGATATTCCTGTCATTCGGGAGCTAACCTCCCGGTTTGGATTGCGCCGCGGGCAGAATACGGCCGGGACAGAGAACTTCGAGATTCATTTTCTGGATGTCGGAGAGGGGCTGTCTGTATTGGTGCGTTCTGATACGCATGCGATGCTTTACGACGGCGGGGACCGGGACGTCTCCTCCTTTGTAGTTTCGTATCTGAGGGATGAGGGGATTTATACGCTTGATTATGTGATTGCTTCACATTATGATGCGGATCATATCAGTGGACTGATCGGCGCGTTGAATAATTTTGAGGTGGAACATGTGATTGGTCCGGATTATGTACATGATTCCAAAACATACCGCTCTTTCATGGATGCAGTCGCAAGTCAGGGGCTTACGGTTGAACATCCGTCCCCGGGCGATATGTATACACTGGGAGATGCCGGATTTACAGTGCTTGCGCCAGCTGAGATTTTAGAGGATTCGAACAATAATTCTGTGGCTGTCCGTGTGGTAAATAAGGACAACAGCTTTCTGCTGATGGGAGATGCAGAAAAGCCGAGCGAAGAGGCTGTCTGTGCCTCCACGCTCAAGCTGGAAAGTGATGTGCTCTGTCCGGGCCACCATGGTTCATCAAGCTCCACCTGTGAAGAATTTTTGCAGGAAGTAAAGCCAAAGTTCGCAGTAATCAGCTGCGGAAAGGAGAATGAGTACGGCCACCCGCACTGGGAAACCCTGGAACGTTTGTCCCAATATGGGGTGACTGTTTACCGTACCGACGAAATCGGGACAGTGATTGCATATTCAAATGGCGATGAAATCTGGTGGGAAATGACAAAATAGGAATTATCCTATTACTCTGCGGCCGTTTCTGCATCTGGGTCAAGTACGAGAAGAAGAACAGCCTTTCCTTCTTCATCGTGCCAGATGCAGATCTCATTGCCTTCCTCGATGGCCGAGAATTCAAGCGTTTCAAGCTTCGGAAGCTCAACGTCTTCCGCGGCGCATTCTTTCATCAGGGAATTTCCGTCTTTTGTGTTTGGTACGCAGTATATTGTGGCGTCATCTGCCACCTCGATCACTGCTACATCATAATTTACTCCATCCTGCATCAGGTTTTCCTGTGCTTTTTTCTCATCCACCTCTTTTGCTTCCGATTTGGAGGCTTCCGTATCTTCTGCATTTACTTCGATGTCTGCATCTTCAGAGTTTACTTCGATATCCACATTTTCAGTATCTTCCGTGTTTTGATTGAATTCTAAATATATAGTTTCTACATCTTCCGTGTTTTCTTCAAGATTCACATTTTCATGTTCCGCATCTTCCACATTTGCATTATTTTTTAAATTTTCCTGTCGTTTTTTCTCTGCGGCGATTTCGGGGTCTTCTTCAGGAATCTTGTTTGGCTCCGAGAGAGCGACGAATATAGTTTTGCCGTCAATTTTTTTCACGGTTCCGAAAGTCTTATCTCTTGCAGCTTCCTGATTAAGGTTTTGAGCGGAAGCATTCTCTGTCGCAGACACGCCCATGGAAGCGGCTGCCAGTGTAAGGCCAAGTATGATTGCTGCAAATTTTCTTTTCATGTTTACCAAATCCTTTCTGTAATTGTTTTGTCTACATGGATACTTTAATTGAAGAATGTGTTTTCACTGTGGAAAAACTGTATAAAAGTTGTATCAAAATTCTTGATATTTTCTTTATAAAAATGAAAGATCTGAAAACAGAGACTGGCAGTCCGGGTGTTTTTAGCATACTATTTTGAATAAGGAACATACTATTACCCTGGAATGGTTCCTGTTCCTGCGAGAGAAGGAACAAAAACCGTTTTCCAGATAAAATGTAGAAGTTTACTCTGGATGTTTCCGGAAAAGAATGATATACTTTGGGCAAAACAAGTAGGAGGTAAAATTCATGTATTGTTATAGAAAAGTGACAGACGATCTTTTCTGGGTCGGCAGCAATGACCGCCGCCTTGCGATGTTCGAAGGCGTATATTCCGTACCGGGAGGAGTTTCCTATAATTCTTACCTGCTGATGGATGAAAAGACGGTTTTGTTTGATACAGTGGACAAGGCAGTAAAAGGAATTTTCTTTGAAAATATTGCAGAGGTGCTTGGAGGCAGAAAGCTGGATTATCTCGTTGTGCATCATATGGAGCCGGATCATTCAGAGGCTATTCAGGAACTGGTGATGCGTTACCCGGAGATTCAGATTATCTGCAATCAGAAAATTGCTTCCATGATTAAGCAGTATTTTGATTTTGACATTGATTCCCGCGCGATTTTGATGAAAGAGGGCGACTCTTTCAGTACCGGAAAGCACAATCTCGTGTTTGTGATGGCACCGATGGTACATTGGCCGGAAGTTATGGTTTCCTATGATACGACAGACAAGATTCTGTTTTCTGCGGATGGGTTCGGAACATTTGGTGCACTGAACGGCGCACTGTTTGCAGATGAAGTGAATTTTGAGCGGGATTATCTGGATGAGGCAAGACGTTATTACACGAATATTGTCGGCAAATACGGGGATCAGGTACAGACGCTTCTCAAAAAGGCATCTACGCTTGAGATTGAGATGATCTGCCCGCTGCACGGTTTTGTGTGGAGAAAGAATATCTCTGATTTTATCGGAAAATATATGCACTGGAGTTCCTATGCACCGGAAGAGTACGGTGTAATGATTGCATATGCATCTGTTTACGGACATACGGAAAATACGGCAGAAATTCTTGCCTGCAAGCTTCGGGAGCGCGGTATCAAAACTGTGATGTTTGATGTTTCCGTGACGCCCGCTTCCGATATCATTGCAGCAGCATTTAAGTGGAGCCATCTGGTATTTGCATCCACAACCTACAATGCAGGCATTTTTGTAAATATGGAAGCCCTGATCTACGATCTGGTGGCACACAATATCCAGAACCGTACGATCGCACTGATCGAAAATGGTTCCTGGGCGCCGACGAGCGGCCGTCTGATGCGGGCAGAGTTTGAGAAATGCAAGAATATGACGATTCTTGATAACACAGTCAAGGTTCTTTCTTCCCTGAAGCGCGAGCAGCTTGCAGAGCTCGACGCACTGGCCGATACGCTTGCAGAGTCCATCCCGGGCATGGCAAAAACACAGACAGCGTCCGCAGAGAAGAAGGAAGCAATTCAGGAAAAGGCTGAGATTGATCCGACTGCAATGTTTAAGCTTTCGTATGGCCTGTTTGTACTGTCTGCAAGGGATGGTGATAAGGACAACGGCTGTATTACAAACACGGTAATGCAGGTAACGGATGTGAAGAAACGGATTGCAATTGCTGTAAATAAGGCAAATTATACGCATGATATGATTATGAAAACAGGAGAGTTCAATGTATCTGTCCTGACTACAGAGGCTCCGTTCAAGCTGTTTAAACAGTTCGGATTCCAGAGCGGCCGTGATGTGGATAAATTTGCTGACAGCGGTGTGCAGGCGCGCACGGCAAACGGTATCAGCTATGTTCCGGAATATTCCAATGCCGTGATTTCCGGTAAGGTCGTGGAGACTCATGAGTATGATACGCATACCCTGTTTGTTGCAGAAGTGACAGAGGCGGCAGTGCTTTCGAATGTACCGAGTGTGACCTACCAGTATTACTTTGATCACATTAAACCGCAGCCGCAGCCGACAACAGAAAAGAGCGGCTATGTATGCAAGATCTGCGGATATATCTATGAGGGTGAAGAGCTTCCGGCTGATTTCATCTGCCCGCTGTGCAAGCATGGCGCAGAGGATTTTGAGAAGCTTTAAAGAAACAGAACAGAATAGAAAACAGAGCAGGAACAGAAAAACGCTCCCCCTGAGGCGACAGGCTTCAGGGGGAGCGTCTTAAAATTAAGTATCATACTTTGCTGTATATGTTGATTATTCAGCAGAGATAGCGCCTGCTGGACAGGATGCTTCGCAGGTACCACAGTCAAGACATGCATCAGCATCGATTACGTACTTGCCATCGCCTTCAGAGATAGCGTCTGCCGGGCACTCGCCTGCACATGTTCCACATGCTACACACTCATCAGAAATTACATATGCCATGATAATATCCTCCTTTATAAAATACGTTTTGGATTCCTTTTGGAATCTTTTTTTTATTTTAATACAAAAACATAGAATACACAAGCATAAAAGCAGATTTTTAGATGTATTTCTATGGGAACACTGGCAAAAACTGCAGGCTATCATTAATATTAAAAAAATATACTTTTTCAGAAAAAAATTGAACAAAAAAATTAATATTATGAAAATAATGAAAAAATACAACTAATTACTGATTAATATCCATTCCAATTTTATTTCTGGATGTTAAAATCAATATGCAACGGTTGCAGGGGACATTTCTGCAACGGGAAAATTCATAAGGAGGATGAAGTATGAAAAAGAAAAAACTGTTTGGTATTACGCTTGCACTGGCACTTTACACGATGAGTGCTACTGCCTTTGCGCAGGTACAGTTCTCTTCGAATGAGTCGAGTTTTGAGACGTTTGAAGAGGCTTGCGTGAACGGTCCGGCTGCAATGGCTGAGGAATTGGGTGGGGCATACATTTCAGACCCATGTCTGGAGGAATATCCTGCTGAGACAACTTATATCTACCGTTCTTCTGCACGCTGGTCAGCTACGAGCGCCGGTTATCGTAAGAATACGGTTCTTCAGGTCTACACGGATGAGAAATTCGAATCCAAAGAGGCTGCACAGGGATACCTGGAATCACTGGGACTGATTGATATTATTGAAGAAGCGAAGGGAAGTATTATCCTCGTGAATCCGATCGGTGAAAGCTTCTCCAAGGAAGATGCCCGCGCTTATTATCTGATGCAGGCAGCATCCTGCAACCTGGGCGGTAAGGCTACGATCGGCGAAGAGAGCTTTACGTGTGCAGAAGGCGCTTACTACGGCGGAACGACGTATCGTTATGTGATCGGTATCGGCGAAGGAGCAACGTTTATCAACAATTATATTGCACCGACTTTTGATGATATTACCCGTGTTGCAGGCATGATTCTTATTGACGGCAAGATGGATCGTATCCATGACGTAGCTGGCGTTGTGCCGGTATACATGGTAAATCCGTCTGAAACAGCTCTGAGAAAGTATCAGGAAGCAAATGATACAAACCGTCAGGGCTATATCAAGGATGTAGATGTTTATTTTAATCAGGATATGGAACTGCAGAAGGTGCTTGTGAAGAACACCGAAACCGTAGATCTGGCATCCGAAATTAACTATGGTTATTATAACCTGCTGATTAAGAGCATGCGTGTTCCGGTAGTTCTTGCAGGACTGCATACTTATTCACAGGATTATACAGACCGTAACTGGAATTCCGCACCGTATTCCCTGGGCAAACGTAACGCTTTCTTTAATTATGAGACAGCAGACGGCCTGGTGATTGAAGAGTTCGTAGGCCAGGATACGTTCAAGGATTATACCATTAAAGAAGGTACGATTGGTCTGTTTGGACGTCCTGCTGAAGTAGGAGCTTACATTGACACATGGTATGAAGTAGTTCCGGAAGAAGTAAAGAATGGAACAGCTCCGGAGCATACGGTTCCGATGTGGCTGGCACTTCACGGCGGCGGAGATGATCCGCTTCAGTTCCTGGATGAGATGGGACTTATGACACTGGCTGGCGAAGAGCGTTTTGCAATGATCGCTCCGATTCACGGCGCTATGTTCACAGTTGGCTTTGATGTACTGCCGGCAGTGGTAGAATATTTCCTGGATAAATATCCGTCTCTGGACCCGAGCCGTGTGTACGTTACAGGCTACTCCATGGGTGGAGGGGCAACCTTACATGCAATCAATGGCAATGCGAAGTATTTTGCAGCAGCCTGCCCGAATGCAGCAGCAATCTTTAACACAGAAGATGAAGTTGTAAACACAGATGACCTTGATCTGCCGATTCTCTTTACAACTGCAACGTATGATTTCTGTGGTTACGGCGGAATCTCCGGCCATGCGGCAGTTCCGAATCCGGAAGATCCGTACGATCCGGAGCATATTAATACTTCCTATCAGAATCGTATCAACGATTATCTGACTCTGAACGGAATTGACACAGTAGAATATGATTTTGTGAACTATCCGATGTCTGGTTTCCGCGGAGATGAGTATACAGAAACTCTGCTGAACAATGAATACATGTCCCGTACATGGTATAAATACAACGAGAATGACGTTCCGATGGTTGGCCTGAACGTGACAGATTATCTGCCGCACGGCCTGTATCAGGAATTTGGCCGGATTTGCTGGGATTATGCAAAACATTTCAGCCGCGATCTGGAAACAGGAGAAGTCATTTACAATCCTTACGTAAAATA
Organism: uncultured Lachnospiraceae bacterium; assembly: GCA_948436005.1. Lineage (GTDB taxonomy): Bacteria > Bacillota > Clostridia > Lachnospirales > Lachnospiraceae > Choladousia. The sequence goes on along the minus strand of CAOJHI010000095.1, from coordinate 1,454 downwards.
AAATAGCGGAAACGGAGAATACAGGCGTCAAATGATTTTCTGACGCCTGTATTTTAAAAATGAAGGGGGAAAAAAATATGAAGAGAAAACAGGTATTGGCATTTGCAATGGCAGCAGCTATGGCTTCCGGATTGCTGGCAGGTACACAGGCATCTGCGTTGGGGTATTCTGGCAGGCAGAACAATGAAGCTACTTTTGATACACTGATGGAAGCTCATGCAAACAGCCCGGAGGGCGTAAAAGATCTGGAACTGAATGTGGGCGGTTCTTTTATTCCGCATCCGGTACTGGATGATTATGTGGGAGAAAACTCCTATGTATACCGTTCCGCAAACCTGCACGGAGGGCGTGCTGCGGCTAGATTAAATACGAATATATTTGTATTTTCGGACAAGCATTTTGAGAACAAGGATGACGCCAAGGCTTATTTGCAGGAGCTTGGTGTGATTGATATCATCGATCAGGCGATCGGCAGTGTAATTCTCGTAACGCCGGTTGACCCGGAGGCAGGATTTGGCCTGGTTGATCAGAATAATTATTATAAAATGCAGACTGCTGTCTGTGCTTTGAAACAGAGCGGTACAGATGCAGACGGAAACCGTGTGACGTATGCGGACGGAGAATACTATGGCGGATTTGGGTATATTTATGCGATCGGTATTGATGGCGGCGCAACGTTCCTCAATAATTATGTGTCAAGCAATTTTGATTTCGTGAGCCGTCTTGCAGGTATGCTGCTGGTGAACGGCGATATGGCGCCAATCCGCGAAGTGGCTGCTCAGGTTCCGGTGTATCTGGCTAATGCATCCGAGGATGTGATTGCAAAATATGAGAGCGCAAATGCAACCGATGCATCGGATATTACAAAGAAAACCGCATGCTATTATAACCAGGCGCTGCCGCTTCAGAAGGTAGTTGTGGCAAAGGAGGAGAAGACTCCGGCAGAATATATCCATGACGCATATTATGATTTGTTTATCAAAGCGATGCGTATACCGGTAACAGACCGCGGTCTGCACACGGCAGGTACGCCGTACCAGGGCTACAGCTTTGACCAGGCCCCGTATTCCTTAAGTGACCGCAACGCTGTGATTGACGGCGTGACAGAAGATGGCATTCATGTAGTGTGGCATCAGGAAGACCGCTTTGCGGACACGACGATGGAAGACGGAGAATATCTTGAGACATGGGTAGAGTTCCTTCCGGAGGAAGTGCTGAACCACACAGCTCCGGCTGGCAGCATTCCGCTTATTCTGGCAATTCACGGAACCTCGGATGATCCGTATCAGTTTGTGGATGAGGTTGGTTTGCTGGATGTTGCAGGAAAAGAGCGTATTGCTATGGTTGCACCGGAGCACCAGTACATTGGTACGATTCCTACCTTGCAGCCGACTTTCGGATGGCTGGATGATATTCTTCCGGAAGTTCTTCCGAGACTTGTTACTTATATGCTT
>CAOJHI010000094.1 GCA_948436005.1 uncultured Lachnospiraceae bacterium | reverse complement strand
AAGGCGTTGTAGCGGGAGCTGTAAAGGGCTAGGCTGCACGAAAAGGACCGCAGCTGCGGACGCAAAGGGCCTGGCAGCTGCGGCGGATTATAAGGAAATGAAGGAGGAGAGGTATGAGAGCGAGTGGAATTTTACTTCCGATATCCAGTCTGCCGTCTCCGTATGGAATCGGCTGCTTTTCTGCAGCAGCGTATGAATTTATTGACAGGCTGGCTGAGGCGGGACAGACTTACTGGCAGATCCTTCCGCTGGGACCAACCGGCTATGGGGATTCCCCTTATCAGTCATTTTCTGCTTTTGCAGGCAATCCGTACTTTATTGATCTGGATGCTCTGGCAGAGGAAGGGCTTCTGAAAAAGGAGGAATATCAGAAGCTGGATTTTGGCCGGGATGAGCAGAATGTAGATTATGCCAAGCTGTATGAACATCGTTTTCCGGTTTTGTGGAAAGCATATTTACGGGCTGATTTGGCGCGGGATGCAGATTTTCAGGAATTTTGTAAGGCAGAGGAATCCTGGCTCTGTGATTACAGTCTCTATATGGCGGTGAAGAATCGTTTTAACGGAAAATGCTGGGGAGACTGGGATGAGGATATCCGTTTGAGGAAGCCGGAGGCGATTGAACGGTACAGGAGATACTGTAAAGAAGAGATCGAGTTTTACTGCTTTTTGCAGTATCAGTTTATGAAACAGTGGGAACGGCTGAAAGCATATGCGAACAGCCGGGGAATCCAGATCATTGGCGATATTCCGATTTATGTGGCATTTGACGGTTCAGACAGCTGGGCAAATCCGGAATTGTTCCAGTTTAATGAAGAGAGGCGGCCTGTTCAGGTGGCCGGGTGCCCGCCTGATGCATTTTCCGCGGACGGACAGCTTTGGGGCAATCCTCTGTATGACTGGAAGTATCATGAACAGACGGGATATGCATGGTGGATTCGTCGCATGGAACGCTGTTTCAAGTTGTATGATGTGGTGCGTGTCGACCATTTCCGGGGCTTTGATGAGTATTATTCTATCCCCTATGGGGATGATACTGCGGCCAATGGCCGCTGGCAGAAAGGACCGGGCATGAAGCTGTTCCGGGCCCTGCAGGAGCATTTCGGAACCGTATCAATTATTGCAGAGGATCTGGGTTATCTGACGGACAGTGTTTTGAAACTTGTGGCCGATACCGGGTATCCGAATATGAAGGTAATTGAGTTTGCGTTTGACTCGAGAGAGGCGGGGAATTATCTGCCGTATAATTATCCGCACAACTGTGTGGTCTATACGGGAACCCATGACAATCAGACTTTGGCGGCCTGGTATGATGAGCTGACGCAGGAGGACCGTGAGCAGGCAAAAGCTTATCTTGATTTGCCGGAGGAATGCAGCCGGGAATCCATGGTCTGGAGTTTTATCCGGCTGGCGCTGGGCAGTGTAGCGGACACCGCGATTATCCCGATGCAGGACTATCTCTGCCGGGGAGCGGAAGCACGGATGAACCAGCCTTCCACTCTTGGAAAAAACTGGCGCTGGAGAATGAGCGCCGGGGAATTTACCAGTGAGCTGACGCAGAAAATCAGCAGTATGACAAAACTGTACGGAAGAGAAAACAGATAAAAAGTAAAAAGGAAGATGGAAAGGAAGGGTCAGAATTATTCTGGCCTTTCGTTTTACTTGCATTTTGCAGAACTAGTTGCTATAATTTGACACAGTGTACAGGGCTTGATGAGGAAATAGACATGGAACAGATTACAATAAAAGAGATCGCGAAGCTGTGCGGCGTCGGTGTGAGTACGGTTTCAAGGGCGATTAACAATCATCCGGATATCAATCCTGCAACGAAGCAGATGATTATGGAGACGATTAAAGAATATAATTACGTACCGAATAACAGCGCGCGCAATCTGAAGCGCTCGGATTCAAATACAATTGCAGTACTGATAAAAGGTATCAGCAACCCGTTTTTTGCGGATATGATTCAGGTTTTTGAGCGGGAAATCAACCGCAAAAAGTATACGTTTGTACTTCAGCATGTGGAGGAATTTGAGGACGAGGTAGATGTGGCAATACAGCTGGAAAAGGAAAAGAGGCTGAAAGGAATTGTATTTCTCGGTGGACTTTCGAACCACACGGGAGAGAAGCTGGAACAGCTTACGGTTCCTTTTGTGATCAGTACAGTAGATACCTCTGAGGCTGCGCAGTCATTTGCAACTGTGACAGTGGATGATGTTCGCGAAAGTGAAAAAATGGTGGATTATCTGATTGCATGCGGACACAGAAGGATTGCGCTTCTGACTGCGGAGCAAAGCGATGCCAGTATCGGAATGTTCCGTCTGAAAGGATATCAGCGCGCCCTGCAGCGTCATGGGATTGCGTACGATGACGGGCTTGTGGCCTGGACGGAGAACGGGCTTCCGACGTATTCTATGGAAAATGGTTACGTTCTGACAAAGAAGCTTCTTGAGTCAGGGAAAGAATTTACCTGCATTTATGCGATTTCAGACAGTATGGCAATCGGCGCCTGCAAGGCACTGTTTGACGCAGGAAAGCGTGTACCGGAGGACTACTCGGTGGCTGGTTATGACGGCCTGCCCGTATCGTCTTTTTACGAACCTTCCATTACAACAATCCGTCAGCCGCGCAGAGAGATCGCAGAGGCGACCATTAAGCTGATGTTTGATTTAATCAAGAAAAAACCGGTTGAACGGCGCCAGATTTTTGAGGCAGAGCTTGTAGTTGGAAAATCAACAAGGGAGCTTTCAGAACAGAGTTTATAGAGAAAATAAAAGGAAAATGAACAAAAACTTTGATGGTGGTATAGATGGGGATTATTAAGGCAAGGCATGTTGCGTTTGATTATCTGAGAATGGATGAGGAAGGACAGGTGGAGTCACGCTCCCGTGCAGTCGACGATGTTGACCTGGATGTGGAGGCGGGAGATTTTGTGGCCATTCTGGGCCACAACGGCTCCGGGAAATCCACACTGGCGAAGCATATCAATGCCATTCTTTTACCGACAGAGGGTACGGTCTTTGTGGACGGCAAAGATACACAGGATGAATCAAAGCTGTGGGAGATCCGGCAGAGCGCCGGGATGGTGTTTCAGAATCCGGACAACCAGATTATCGGGACGATTGTGGATGAGGATGTCGGATTCGGCCCTGAAAATATGGGGGTTCCGCAGGACGAAATCTGGCAGCGTGTGGAGGAGAGCCTGAAGGCGGTCGGTATGTGGGAATACCGTTCGCATTCCCCGAACAAGCTATCCGGAGGACAGAAGCAGCGCGTGGCGATCGCCGGCGTGGTTGCGATGCGGCCGAAATGTATTGTCCTGGATGAGCCGACTGCCATGCTGGACCCGAACGGGCGTCAAGAGGTGATCCGCACAGTGCGGGAGCTGAACCGCAGAGAGCATGTGACGGTGCTTTTGATTACGCATTATATGGAAGAGGTGATCCATGCAGACAAGGTGATTGTAATGGATCAGGGGAAAATTGTGATGCAGGGAACGCCGCGGGAGGTGTTTTCGCATGTCGGGGAACTGAAGCGTTTCCGCCTTGACGTTCCGCAGGCAACGCTGGTGGCGTATGAACTGCAAAAAGCAGGTATTGCGTTGCCAGACGGGATTTTGTCAAATGAGGAGCTAATCGGGGCCCTTGAAGCATACCGAAAGAAAAGACAGAATAAATAGAAATTGTTAAAAAATAGTGATAAGAGTTCTGGATTCAAGCGTGAACGGGATAGACAGTAGACTTTTCAAGAAATGGAACTCTAAAGTGAGAGAGGACAGCTTCATGGCTATCAGGATCGAGCATTTAAATTATATATATGGCGCAGGGACTGCATTTGAAAAGCATGCTCTGCGGGACATTAATCTGGATTTGCCGGACGGGCAGTTTATCGGTATGATTGGCCATACCGGTTCCGGAAAATCTACACTGATTCAGCATTTGAACGGACTTCTGAAGGGGACTTCAGGGGCTGTATATTATAATGATAAAAATATTTATGAGGAAGGCTTTGAAATGAAGCGCCTGCGCAGCAGGGTAGGGCTCGTGTTTCAGTATCCGGAGCATCAGCTTTTTGAAGCGGATGTGTTTACGGATGTCTGTTTTGGGCCTAAAAACCTCGGGCTTTCAAAAGAAGAAACAGAATCCAGAGCTTACGAAGCTCTGAGGCTGGTTGGACTGAAGGAAAAATATTACAAGGTTTCTCCGTTTGAGCTTTCCGGGGGGCAGAAACGACGCGTGGCGATCGCAGGGATTCTGGCAATGAATCCGGAGGTACTGGTTCTGGATGAGCCGACTGCGGGGCTGGACCCAAAGGGGCGCGATGATATTCTGGATCAGGTGGCAAAGCTGCATGAGGAGAAAAAAATAACGGTGATTCTTGTGTCCCACAGCATGGAGGATGTAGCGCGCTATGTGGAACGGATTATTGTGATGAATAAAGGACAGGTCATGTTTGACGATGCGCCGCGGAAGGTGTTTCAGCATTATAAGGAGCTGGAAGCAATCGGGCTGGCAGCGCCGCAGGTGACGTATCTGATGCACGGACTGCAGGAGCGGGGCTGGAAAGTCCCGGCGGACGCCACAACGGTGGAGGAAGCGGCCGGGGCGATTATAGAGTATCTGCAGAAATCCTGAAATGTGTCTGCAAATTGGTCAAAGGGAAAAATAGCTGTAATAAGCAGAAGCCTGGTAATCGTGAAACGATATTAAAAAAGGAAAGAACACACATATGCTGAGAGATATTACATTGGGCCAGTATTATCCGGCCAATTCGGTTTTGCACAAATTAGATCCGCGCGTAAAGCTGGCGGGCACAATGGTATTTATTGTGTCCCTGTTTGCGTTTCGGTCCGCAGAGGCATATATTGGTGCAACGCTTTTTCTGGCAGCGGTGATTCGCATCTCGAAAGTGCCGCTGAAGTTTATGCTGAAGGGTCTGAAATCTATCATTTTTCTGATGATGCTTACTGTGGTGTTCAATCTTTTTCTGACAAGAGGAACCGTTGTGTTTCGGCTGGGATTTCTGGCTGTCACAGAGGAAGGAATCGAGACAGCTGTCTTTATGGCCATCCGGCTCGTTTACCTGATTATCGGTTCATCGGTCATGACGCTTACAACAACGCCGAATGACTTGACGGATGGGCTGGAAAAGGCGATGCGGCCGCTTGGAAAGGTTCGGGTTCCGGTGCATGAGATTGCAATGATGATGTCGATTGCATTGCGTTTTATACCGATTCTTCTAGAGGAAACGGACAAGATTATGAAAGCGCAGATGGCAAGAGGCGCGGATTTTGAGTCAGGCGGTCTGATTCAGAAGGCGAAAAACATGATTCCTCTGCTTGTGCCGCTGTTTATCTCAGCGTTTCGCCGCGCCAATGACCTGGCAATGGCGATGGAGGCGCGCGGCTATCACGGCGGCGAGGGACGGACAAAGATGAAGCCGCTTGTTTACAGGGGCAGGGATAAAATCGCTTATCTGCTTCTGCTTCTGTATCTGGTGCTGATGTTCCTGGTCAACCGAATCGGATTTTTTGCAGGACTGATTTGAAGCAATGGAAATTAATGATAGCGACTGATTTGAAGCAATAGAAATCAATGATAGCAGGACTGATTTGAAGCAATGGAAATTAATGATAGCAGGGCTGATTTGAAGCAATAGAAATCAATGATAGCAGGACTGATTTGAAGCAATAGAAATCAATGATAGCAGGACTGATTTGAAGCGATCGGAATTGATGATTACAGATCTTTATTGAAGTTATCGGGATGTATTTTTGGCAGGGATGTTCGAAAATGAAACGGGTAAAAATAACGGTGGCCTATGATGGCACGAATTACTGTGGCTGGCAGGTGCAGCCGAACGGTGTTACGATAGAAAGTGAGCTGAATAAGCATTTAAGCGAGCTGCTTGGTGAAGAGATTCACGTGATCGGAGCGAGCAGGACGGATGCGGGCGTTCATGCATACGGGAATGTGGCTGTGTTTGATACCACAGCCCGGATGCCGGCAGACAAGATTTCCTATGCAATGAACACGCGGCTTCCGGAGGATATCAGGATTCAGAATTCCTGTGAGGTGGCGCCTGATTTTCATCCGCGCTTTTGCAAAACAGTAAAAACATACGAATACAAGATCTGCAACCGGCGTTTTCCCGATCCGTGCAGCAGACTGTATTCGCTTTTTTACTATTGGGATTTGGATGAAAAACGCATGCAGCAGGCAGCAGAGTATCTGAAAGGGACGCATGATTTTACGAGCTTTTGTACACATAAGCCGGAGATTACAAACCACGTGCGTACCATTTATGATCTGACGGTAACGCGCAGCGCAGACATGATTACCGTACGTGTGTGCGGCAATGGGTTCCTTTATAATATGGTGCGCATACTGGTCGGAACGCTTCTCCGTGTCGGAAGCGGAATGCTGTCCCCGGAGGAAATTCCGGCGATTCTGGCCGCAAAAGACCGAGGCCGTGCCGGGGAAACTGCCCGTGCGCATGGCCTCGCGCTGGTAGAAATCCGCTATCCGGATTATTCGTAGTCTTCGATAAATTTCTGCAACTTTCCAAATGCCCCTTTATAAATGATGGAGAGCAGCTTTTCCGTTCTGCGCAGAGCAAGCTGAAGCTGCTGAGGAGAGATCAGGCCATCACGGGCAGCGTCTGCCAGTTCATCCAAATCAACAACACGGACAAAACCGTCCGGATAAACAATGACATCAATGAGTAAATCCGTAAAAATATAAGTATTGTCAGTTTCTGTATAAGTATAGTCAATAATATCACAGTACCAGCTGATCAGGTTTCCTTCATGGTCATAAAATTTACTGACTTTAAACCCGCGTTCCGGAAAATAGCACGAATATCCATGGTGCAGCGTCTTTTTCGGGCGGATAGTAGTCCATTTTGTGACAATGGCTTCCGGGTCCTGATACAGGATCTCATCGTTTTCCAGCAGTATGCATTCGTCTGGAATAATTCTCTTTCGGTATAGTTTTAATTCATTCATTGAAGCTCCCTCCTGATAAAAACAGAATATCAAAAAGTACCAAAAATGTCTATATTAATACAAAAAGATTGTCGTATTACTACAATGAATTTCTTTTGTTCAGATATGAAAAATCGAAACCGGGTAAATTTCCGGACAGAACCCTTTGCCTGAATAGGAAGAAACCGAGAAAATAAAAAGAAAGGTTTTTTTCATAGGTGAATTGTGTTAAAATAACGTCAGCGTATGAAAAAATTAACAGAGACGCCAATTTTGCGTGAGATCGGGAGGTAGGAAAGATGATTCAGAACAGTATTGCAAAGCTGGTTCAGTATGGTCTGGAAACAGGATTGATTGAGCGGACAGATGCCATTTATACGGCAAACCGTATTTTGGAGCTTCTGCATTTGGATTCTTTGGAAGAAGAAGCAGAGGCAGCGATCCTTTCCTATAAGACAGGCAATGAAAAGATCGTGGAGGAGCTGCCGGAGATTCTTGGCTCTGTCTGTGATTATGCATATGAAAATGGTATTCTGGAAGAAAATTCCGTCGGGTACCGTGATCTGTTTGACACAAAGGTCATGGCCCTGCTTGTAGACCGGCCTTCCAATGTAATCCGGCATTTCCGGGAGCTGTACCAGGAAAGCCCGAAAAAAGCAACGGATTTTCATTACAAATTCAGCCAGGATACTGACTACATACGACGCTATCGAATTGCCCGCGACCGCAAATGGGTGGCACCGACCGAGTACGGGGATCTTGATATTACGATCAATCTCTCCAAACCGGAAAAGGACCCGAAAGCAATTGCAGCGGCAAAGCTGGCAAAACAGACTTCCTATCCAAAATGCCTGCTCTGTATTGAAAATGAGGGATATGCCGGACGTCTGAACCATCCGGCCCGTCAGAATCATCGTATCATTCCGATCACAATCAACGGAAGCCAGTGGGGATTCCAGTACTCGCCGTATGTATACTACAATGAGCATTGTATTGTGTTCAATTCACAGCATGTTCCGATGAAGATTGAGCGGGCGACCTTTGCGAAGCTGCTCGACTTTGTACGGCAGTTTCCGCACTATTTTGTGGGTTCCAACGCAGATCTTCCGATTGTCGGCGGCTCCATTCTTAGCCATGACCATTTCCAGGGAGGCTGCTATGAGTTCGCCATGGCAAAGGCTCCGGTAGAAAGGAAGGTTTCCTTTGCCGGCTATGAGGATGTGGAGGCCGGGATTGTGAAATGGCCGATGTCTGTGATTCGTCTTAGCAGTCCGAGTACGGAGCGCCTGATTGACCTGGCAGATAAAATCCTTGGCGCATGGCGCGGCTATACGGATGAGTCAGCGTTTATTTTTGCCGAGACAGACGGTGAACCGCATAACACGATCACGCCGATTGCCAGGAAACGCGGCGATCAGTTTGAGCTTGACCTGGTACTGCGCAACAACATCACCACAGAAGAGCATCCGCTTGGCGTCTACCATCCGCATGCAGAGCTGCATCATATCAAAAAGGAGAATATCGGCCTGATTGATGTAATGGGACTTGCCGTGCTTCCGGCCAGACTGAAGGATGAGCTGGAGCATTTGAAGGAAGCGATGCTGGAGGGCCGTGATATCTCGGGAGAGGAAGAGCTTGGCAAGCATGCAGACTGGGTAAAAGAGCTGAAGGAGAAATACGGTTCCTTTGATAGGGAAACCATTGACAAGGTGGTGCAGGATGAAGTCGGCCTTGTATTTGGCAAGGTACTGGAGCATGCCGGTGTTTATAAACGAACCGGGGAGGGACAGGCAGCATTCCTGCGGTTTATCGGGAGCGTGCAGTAACGGTCAGTCTTAATTCAGCGAAATATGTGCATGCAAAGGTGCGCAGACCTGCATGAAGCAGGAAAGTTCAGGAGAATATAGAGCAAGGGGGATTTATGAGAAAAAATATACTTGCGCCGTCGATTCTGGCGGCAGATTTTAATCATTTGCAGCAGGATATCCGGGAAACGGTGGAGGCTGGGGCAGAATATCTGCATATTGATGTGATGGACGGGATGTTTGTGCCGAGTATTTCTTTTGGGATGCCGGTGATCCGGTCAATCCGAAAAGGCACAGACTGTTTCTTTGATGTGCATCTGATGATTGAACAGCCGGAGCGCTACATTGAGGAGTTTGTGAAATGCGGAGCTGATTCCATTACCGTCCATGCAGAGGCAACAAAGCATCTGCACCGGGCTTTACAGCAGATAAAAGCGTGCGGCGTGAAAGCCGGCGTGGCGCTGAATCCGTCCACACCGCTTTCTGTGCTGGATTATGTGCTGGAAGAGACGGACATGATTTTGCTGATGACGGTAAATCCGGGCTTTGGCGGGCAGAAATACATTCCGCAGATGACCGGAAAGATTCGGACACTGCGGCAGAATCTGATCGGGCGGGGACTGGAAACAGATATCCAGGTAGACGGCGGCGTCAACGCTGATACAATCCGCGAGGTTCTGGGTGCAGGCGCTAACATCTGTGTAGCCGGTTCTGCCGTATTTGGAGATAAAACAGCGGAAAAAACGCGGGAATTCGTAAAAATAATGAGCGAATATACGGCATTTGAATGAGAACAGAAGTGTACTTTGTACATTTCAGTGTGACAGTTTTTTTATGACAGAAAAACAAAATAATCAGAATAGCAGGAAATTTAAAAAGAAAGGCCGCCTGTATTGAGGCAGGCGGAGAAAAGAGGTAATCATTATGATAGCAATTGCATGTGACCATGGCGGATATGAATTAAAAAAAGAAATTTTGAATTATTTGGACAAGGAACAGATTGCATACAAGGATTTCGGATGTGACAGCACGGAGGCAGTGGATTATCCGATTTATGCAAGAAAGGTTACAGCTGCGATTCTGGATGGCTCCTGTGAGAAGGGAATCCTGATCTGCGGAACCGGTATCGGTATCTCAATCGCAGCAAATAAGGTGCCTGGCATCCGGGCTGCCCTGTGTACAGACTGCTTCTGTGCTGAAGCCACAAGACAGCATAATGATGCAAATATTCTGGCACTTGGCGGCCGCGTTGTGGGTGGGGGCCTCGCAGTAAAGATTGTCGATACATTCCTGCACACAGAGTTTTCCGGCGCGGAGCGTCATCAGAGGAGAATTGACCTGATCGAAGGTTAAAAGAAAATAAAGTAGGCAAAAGAAATAAAGTAAACAAAAGAAATAAAGTAAGCAAGAAAAATAAAAGTAATAGAATCATGAAAAGAAGTCCCTGGTGAATTCAGTGTTAAGAGTGAATTCACCAGGGATTTTCTGTTTTCCTTATACGTCCTTTGTGGTGCCTCCGTATGCATAGGAGACAGGGAGACAGACAAGGGGAGGTTTGGTGGACATGCTTTCCTGCAGCAGAAGTTCTACACACATTTCCGCGATATCCTGGACTGGCTGGACAATGGTGGAACAGAAATAATCTCCATCACCGAAAGCCTGGATGCCGTCGAAACCGATCACCTGCACATCTTCCGGTACCCGTATATTCATTTTGCGCAATATTTTTATTATCTCATAGGCGAGACAGTCGGTTACACAGAAAAGGCCGTCGAATTCCAGCTTGCCATCAGATGACTGATGCTCGTTCAGGAAGTCCTGGAATTTACTCAGAGACTCGCCATCCTGCAAAATCTTTTCTGAGAAGGAAAGGCCCCTTGCAAGACAACCATTCTCAAACCCGGCTTTCCGTTTGTTTGGCTCGCAGTCAAGAGAGGAACCGATGCGCAGGAAAGCAATGTTTTTACAGCCCAGGTCCGCCAGTTTTTCCACCGCCATCTGGCCCCCGGCGAAATTATCGCTTGCAACACAGGGAATGTGCGCACCCATGGGGCGGTCAATGGATACAAAAGGAATGTTTTCTTCCAGGTGAAGCTTTGGGT
>CAOJHI010000093.1 GCA_948436005.1 uncultured Lachnospiraceae bacterium | reverse complement strand
ATGACTGGAACCAGAGGCTTGGCATGCGGATGCTGGAATATTATACGCAGGTACGGCCGATTCCGCGCCAGGAGCGGCAGCTTCTGTATATCCGGATGCTGTATCCGGAAAAATTCCGCAAACTGGCAAACCATTATTATGGAAGCAATAAAGCATGGGTGTCAGGGCGTTTTCTGGAGAAGCTGGAGAACCTGAACCGACAGGAGGAACAGAAAAACAAATTTGTGAGGCTTCTGGAAAAATAGTTTCTTTTTCCTGGCTTTCGTGCTATCATGTACATAAATTTGAATTCTAAATATACAGGAGGGCAATTATGGAGGACTACAGAAAAGCTTATGAAGAATGGCTTTCTAACCCTTACTTTGATGAAGCGACAAAAGCAGAACTGAAGGCGATTGAGCATGATGATAATGAGATAAAAGAGCGGTTTTATACAGAGCTTGAGTTTGGTACAGCGGGCCTCCGCGGCATTATAGGCGCAGGAACGAACCGTATGAATCAGTATGTGGTGCAGAAGGCCACACAGGGACTTGCCAATTACATCATCCAGGCAGGCGGCCAGGCAAAGGGTGTGGCTGTTGCATACGATTCGAGAAGGATGTCGCCGGAGTTTGCAGATTTTGCGGCGCTTACCCTGGCGGCAAACGGAATCAAGGCTTATGTATTTGAGTCCCTGCGTCCGACGCCGGAGCTTTCTTTCGCAGTTCGGACGCTTGGCTGCATCGCAGGTATCAACATTACAGCCAGCCATAACCCGCCTGAATATAATGGTTATAAAGTTTACTGGGAAGACGGAGCTCAGATTACACCGCCGCATGATACCGGAATCATGGCAGAGGTAAAGGCGATCACAGACTATACTGCGGCAAAGACGATGAGTAAAGAAGAAGCGGAGGCAGCAGGCCTTTATGAAGTGATCGGCGAGAAGATTGATGACGCTTTTATAGAGAGCCTGAAAAAGCTGGTGCTTCATCCGGAGACGATCCGCGAGGAGAGCAAAAATCTGAGAATTGTTTATACTCCGCTTCACGGAACAGGAAATATCCCGGTGCGCCGTGTGCTGAAGGAGCTTGGCTTTGAACACGTATACGTTGTTCCGGAGCAGGAGCTTCCGGATGGAGATTTCCCGACTGTCGGGTATCCGAATCCGGAGTCAGAGGAAGCGTTTACACTTGGCCTTAAGCTGGCGAAAGAGGTTGACGCAGACCTGATTCTCGCTACGGACCCGGATGCAGACCGGCTGGGTGTGCTCGTGAAGGATTCCAAGACAGGCGAATACCATACGCTGACCGGGAACATGTCCGGCTGTCTGCTGGCTGACTATGAGATCGGACAGCGAAAAGCGCTGCAGGGTCTGCCGGAGGATGGCGTTCTGATTAAGACGATCGTTACGACGAATATGGCAGATGCGATTGCAAAATATTACGGGACAGGCCTGATTGAGGTTCTGACCGGCTTCAAATATATCGGACAGCAGATTCTTGGATTTGAGAATAACGGCAGTGGGACATACCTGTTTGGCTTTGAAGAGAGCTATGGCTGTCTGATCGGTACGCATGCGCGTGATAAGGATGCAATTGTTGCGAGCATGGCGCTTGCTGAAGCGGCTGCATTTTATAAGGCACAGGGAAAGACGCTCTGGGATGCAATGCTGGATCTGTATGAGCGGTACGGATATTATAAGGATGACATTAAGACGATTACCCTGAAGGGTATTGAAGGACTGCAGAAGATTCAGGAGATTCTTGAGACGCTGCGCAGGAATCCGCTGGAGGAGATTGGCGGGTACCAGGTGCTGTCTGCACGTGATTACAAAGCAGATACCATCCGCGACATGCAGACAGGTGAGGTGAAGCCGACCGGTCTTCCGTCCTCAAATGTGCTTTACTATGATTTGTCTGATGATGCATGGCTGTGCGTGCGTCCGTCCGGAACAGAGCCGAAAGTAAAGTTCTATTACGGAATAAAGGGGACTTCTCTTACGGATGCAGAGGAAAAATCAGCGGCACTTGGCGAACAGGTACTGGAGATGATTCAGAAAATGCTGTAAAATACGATCTTGTACCGCCTTTTCGGGATAGATTTTTTCTGAATTTTAAGGGAACCAGGATTTAATCAGATTTCTTTCGATGACAGGTTATCATGACGGGGATATTTTATGGAGATGCGGGAAATAAATGATAAGAAAGACAGTGCCGGAGAGGATGCGGCGGAGCTGTTTGCAGATTTTTGCCGGATTATAGCGGCTTTGCGCGGAGAGCATGGATGCCCATGGGATCGGGAGCAGACTTTTGAAAGTCTGAAACCGTGCATGGTAAATGAAATGACCGAGGCCGTGGCCGGGATTGATCTCTATTACGGTTCCGGAAAAGCGGAAAATCTCTGTGAAGAACTGGGGGATGTGCTGCTTCAGGTGGTACTTCTTTCCAGGATTGCACAGGAAGAAGGCCTGTTTTCTGTAGAAGATGTAATAGCCGGTGTTTCCCAAAAGATGATCCGCCGCCATCCGCATGTGTTTGGAAGCGATAAGGACAATCCGTCTGCAATGGTGCAGAATTCCGATGTCCGGGAACAGCCGCGATTTGCGCCGGATTCCGGCGTGCCTGTATGTGCAGGGGAGGTTCCGGGGCTGTGGGAAGCGATCAAACAGACGGAGAAAAAGAGCAAATCACCGGAGGAAATACAGGACGAAAAAGAGGCTTTTTGTACGGCCGCAGAGTGGGCAATTATGCATCTTCAGTCCCATCCAAAGGTCATGGGGAAAAAGCAAGGAAAACCTTGACAAACAAAGGATAACATTATATAAATATTAGCAGGGCCATATTTATATGGAAAAAGATTCAGAACACAGAATCTGCATTTGGTTTTGTACAGGAATCGGACTGTACATTGCAGATTAAATCCAGAGGAGGAAACTACAATGAATAAGACAGAATTAGTTGCTGCTATTGCAGAAAAGACAGAATTATCCAAGAAAGATGCAGAGAAAGCGCTGAAGGCTTTTACTGACGTGATTACAGAGCAGCTGAAAAACGGTGAGAAAGTACAGCTTGTTGGTTTCGGGACATTTGAAGTATCCGAGCGTGCAGCAAGAGAAGGAAGAAACCCGCTCACAGGCGAGGCAATGCAGATCAAAGCTTCCAAGACACCGAAATTCAAAGCAGGAAAAGCTCTGAAGGATGAATTAAACTAATTCAGAATATTCAGTAATTACAAGAGTTGTGATAAAGCCCCCAGGATTTCACAGGAAGTTCCGGGGGTTCTTTTGCGTAATGGTGCGCATGGAAATTTATTCCTCTGCCGGGTGTCTTTGGCAGGGAACAGATGAAAGGAGTGTAAATGCGTCTCGATAAATATTTAAAAGTATCCCGTTTGATCAAACGCCGCACAGTGGCAAACGAAGCATGCGATGCAGGGCGTGTCCTGGTGAACGGAAAGCCTGCCAAGGCATCGGTTGCAGTGAAGGCGGGCGATCAGATTGAGATTCAGTTTGGCAGCAAGGCAGTAAAAGTAGAAGTGCTGAGTGTACAGGAGACGGTCAAAAAAGAGGCCGCAGCTGAGATGTACCGTTATCTGTAGTGGAATATCTGTGCCATAGCAGGAAGATTGTATGTCAGATATTTACCGGGAAGCAGTCATATGGCTCCCCGGATAGTCATACAATAGAGTAATGGAAAGACTGCGGAGCGTGGCATGGAAGAAAAGAAAAATTTGAAACCGCACAGTATCATGTGGAAGGACCGAAAACAGGGGAGCGTGACGGGAGTTACGGATGTTGTTTCTTTTGACGATGGCTGTGTTGTATTGGAGACAGAGCAGGGGATGCTGACTCTGAAAGGGAAAGATATGCATGTCGGCCGGCTTTTGCTGGACCAAGGGGAGGTAGAGCTGGAAGGCGAGATCGACAGTGCCGTATATTCCGGTCAGAGTCCTGCGAAAAAGGGTAGTATGCTTAAGAGGATGTTCCGATGATGAGCGATGTCATCCGCCAGGAGACGCTCGTATTTTTTCTTTCCGTTCTGCACGGTGTGATTCTGACGCTTGGGTATGATGTGCTGCGGGCGTTGCGGCGGGCATTTCATCACAGCACGGTGGCAGTTTCGGTGGAAGATTTTCTGTTTTGGCTTGTTGCTGCATTTTTTACCTTTTGTCTTACTTTTTTCTGGACAGATGGGGTAATTCGCGGTTATGTGGCAGTCGGAATTGTGCTCGGGGCTGTTTTATATCATGTTTCGCTGAGTGTTCTGGTGGTCGGCGTACTTTCCGGGATGCTGCGCGGGGGAGCGCGCGCCATCTCATTCGTATGTCGGATATTGTCAAAACCGCTGACAAAAATATGCGGCTTTTGGAAAAAACTGATTGAATTTGTTTGGAAAAGAGTTTACAATATTTTCAGGGGAAAAAAGGGAAATAACTCATTAAAGGAAGATCAGAAAAAGAAAAAATCGAAAAAGGAAGTTGATGAAAGAATAAGGGGAAAACGCTATGGCAGGAAGAAGGGGACGGCCAAGCAGAAGCAACCGTAGGGGAATGGTTGCGATTGCAGCAGTCGTGATGGTGCTGCTGCTTAGTTTGCTTGTGCAAAGCCAGAATTTGAGTGCGCAAAATGAGAAATATGCTGCGCGTAAGGCTGAGTTAGAGCAGCAGAAAAGAGATGAAGAGTTACGCGCGGAGGAGATCGCAAAGCTGAAGGATTATGTGAATTCTCCGGAATACATTGAAATGGTTGCCAGAGACAAGCTGGGACTTGTGTACAGTGATGAGATTTTATTCGTAGCGGAAGGATAAGGAGCTGCGATATTACTGTAAGTATATGCTTCAAAAGAGAGCTGTTGTGGAACAGATATGATATCTGTACGCAGCAGCTTTGTTTTTTGTATGAAGGAAAGTTCTGAACTATACTTTTGTTACAGCCTCGATTGATTTTGACAGATCTCGCATCGCAAATGATATATAGTAGTCAATAGGCCGTGAGGCATAGAGTGACAGAGTAAGGGGAGGAACTGATATGGGAGATTTATTTGCATCGGTACTGCTGTCGGGAAGCAGGCCGCATCTTTTGGGGCACAGGGAGATGGCACGGCAGAGCAAAACGGAGGCTGGTATGTATCCTGTCCCGGAAAGGGAACAGCTGGAACGGTACGCGGAAGCGTTTTACGGTTTGTCAAAACTGTTTCAGAAGATGCCGTGCCAGAAGGAACGGCTGGGGGATGCTGACCTGGAACTCATTTTTGACCGTGTACGGGGACGGGTCTGCGCGTACTGTGGCAAGGCCGGAAGGTGCTGGGGAGGAGATTATTTTCAGAGCTGCCGTATTTTATATGAGATGGCGGCAGAGCTGGAATATGAAGGCGCTATTTCAGAAGAATTGGAGGGTATGCTGCGGGAACGGTGCGGGCGGACAGAGGCGATTACGCAGTCATTGCATGAAGAGTATGGACAGGCCAGGATCAATCTGATGTGGAGCAACCGGATGATGGAACAGCGGATGGCGGCCGGGGAACAGATTTTTCAGACCGCAGAGCTTCTGCGCCATGTGGCGTCAGGGTTTTCCAACGCACCGGAGCAGGAGCAGAGGATTGGAAAACGGCTGCGCCGTGAATTGAAATATCTCAATGTTGAGGTGGAAAGCGTCCGGGTGTTTGCGTGCGAGGAAAAACGGACCGAAATTTATCTGTTTTTGCGTGCAAGGAAGTATACGTGTGTGTCAGCAAAGACAGTCGCAGAGGTTCTCTCCGGCTGCTGCGGACAGAAGATGCGGCCGGCATGGAACTGTCAGGCAGCAGTGGGAGACCAGCTTGCCGGTTTCCATTTTGTACCGGATACGCGGTTTCAGATTTTCTGCGGGATTTCAAGAATTACAAAAGCCGGAGAATTGGTTTCCGGAGACAATTATGCATTTTTGCAGAAGGATACAGGAAAGGTGGTTATGAGTCTTGCAGACGGAATGGGTTCCGGCGCCGGCGCCTGCCAGGAGAGTGAGAAGGTGATTGAACTTCTGGAACAGTTTCTGGATGCGGGATTCCCGCAGGAAACGGCGGTGCGGATGATTAATTCATGTATGCTGCTTCAAAATCATCAGCAGATGTTTTCAACGATTGACTTATGTATGGTTGATTTATATAATGCAACATGTGATATTATGAAATCAGGCGCAGTATCGACGTTTATCCGGCGTGGAGACGAAATTGAAGTGATCGGCGGAAGTGCATTTCCGGCGGGGGTGATGCAGCAGTCGGATTATGAGAGTATGCACAGACAGCTTGATTCCGGGAGCACCATTATTATGATGACGGACGGTGTGCTGGAAGCGCTGCCGGAGGAGAACCGGGAACAGCAGATGGTCGAGCTGATCGGAAGAACTGCGACACGCAATGCAAAGGAGCATGCACGCAGGCTGATGGAAAAGGTGTATCTGATGCAGGAGCTTCGGGCACGGGATGATATGACGATTCTTGTGGGAAGTATCTGGGAGAAATAAAAGGAAGGAACAAAAGAGGAAGGAGTACAGGATGCGCAGAATTTTTGAGACCATGGAAGCGTATCATATGATAGAAGCAGGTTCACGTGTGATCACGGGAGTCTCAGGCGGGGCAGACTCAGTCTGCCTTTTGTACGCGCTGAAAGAATACGGGAAAAAGGTTCCGTTTGAATGCCTGGCGGTACATGTGGAGCATGGGCTGCGGGGGGAGGAGAGCCTTGCGGATGCGCGTTTTGTGGAAGAATTATGCCGGGAATGGGGAATTTCGTGCCGTACTGTGCAGATCAGGGTGCGTGAACTTGCCGCAAAGCAGGGGCTTTCAGAGGAAGAAGCAGGGCGCCTGGAACGATACCGGATTTTTGAGGAGATCAGGCAGGAGGAAGGGGCGCAGCGCATTGCTGTGGCGCACAATCAGAATGACCAGGCGGAGACTGTTCTGCATCATCTGGCAAGGGGAAGCTCGTTAAAGGGGCTTTGCGGGATTCGCCCGGTGCGGGGAACTATCATTCGTCCGCTTTTATACCTGGAGCGTAAGGAGATTGAGCAGATTCTCAGCGTCGCAGGGATTCCGTGGCGCACAGACCGGACGAATCTGGAACAGGAATATACAAGAAACCGGATACGGCTGTCTGTTTTGCCGCAGCTGGAACGGGAGGTGAACAGGCAGGCAACCACGCATATCGCACAGGCCGCAAAACGTCTTTTGCAGGTACAGGAATACCTGGAACGGGTGACGCACAGGGCAGAACAGGCGTGTATCATGCATGAGGCTTTGGAGGATAACGGAGAACAAGACAGTGTAAAAAAAGGCGGCGCAGTCAGGGAAAGCAATTGTGTAAAATGCGCGGTGCTGCTTTCTGCTTTTTTTGAGGAAGATGAGCTGATTCAGCAGGAGCTCCTGAAAAGAGCGCTGGAGCTTTGCCAGGGACAAAAGGACATCGGGGCAGTGCATATTGAGGCGCTGATGGCGCTTGCGGGGATGGATTGTGGAAAAGAGCTGTGTCTGCCGGGAGGACTCCGCGCTGTGCGGGAGGCGGGGAAGCTTTGCTTTATCAGAGCGGGCGGCTGTGCAGAAAAAAACGGGCAGGTGGCTCAAAAGAGAGAAGGTGCGTGCAGGGTGAATCAGACCGGTAAGGCGGCAGATGGGGATGTATACCAGCAGGAATTTGAACTCACATCTTCCGGCACTTATGATACGCCTGACTGGGAGGTTGATATAGCTTTTTTACAGAAGAATTGTGTTTCAGAACAGGAGATTATCAAAGAAAAAAAGTATACGAAATGGCTTTCATATGATACAATAAAAGATACGGTTGTGCTTCGCACGAGGCGTAAAGGAGACTATCTGGTTGTAAACGGGCAGGGCGGAAAAAAGAAACTGAAGGACTACCTGATCGACTGCAAAGTCCCGAGAGAGCAAAGAGACCGGCTCTGGCTTCTCGCAGACGGTTCCCATGTGCTTTGGGTGGCAGGCTACCGGATCAGCGAAGCAGCGAAAGTTACAAAAACAACAGAGAAAGTGATCAAAATACAGTTGAAGGAGAAAAGGAAATGAAAGAGAAAGTAAAGATTTTTTTGCAGGAACAGGATGTTAATGCACGGATTGCTGAGATTGCAAAGCAAATCAGCAGTGATTATGCAGGTCGGGAGCTGCATCTGATTTGTGTGCTCAAGGGCAGTGTCTTTTTTATGTGTGAACTGGCCAAACGGATTACTGTTCCGGTGACCATGGACTTTATGTCTGTAACAAGCTATGGAAACGATACAAAATCCAGCGGTGTGGTGAAGATTATCAAAGACCTGGATGAACCTCTGGACGGTAAAGACGTGCTTGTAGTGGAGGATATCGTGGATTCCGGGCGTACGTTAAGTTATCTTCTTGAGATCCTTCAGAAGAGAAATCCGAAATCTCTGCGTCTGTGTACCTTGCTTGACAAGCCGGAGCGCCGTGTGACTCAGGTTGCAGTGGATTACACGTGTTTCAATATTCCGGATGAGTTTGTGGTAGGGTATGGCCTGGATTATGCGCAGAAATACCGCAATCTTCCGTTTATCGGTATCGTAGAATTTGTGGAAGATTAGTAAAATATGAAATAAAATAAAACAGACAAAAATGAGTAAACGGAAAGGCAATGCGAAAGGAGACAGGAATTGAACAGGAATTTTAGGGGAATTGTTTTTTATCTCGCTGCGATTCTGGGGATCTTCCTATTGGTGGCAACGTTTCGCGACCGGCTTGAGGCAAGTCAGGCATGGAACGACAGCCAGCTGGAAGAGGGACTGGAAAAAGGCTGGGTAGTAAAGGTTGAGATTACACAAAACCGGGAGGTGCCTACCGGAGTACTGCGGATAACCCTCAAATCGGGAGAGATAAAGATTGTAAATGTTACGGATGTCAGGGCAGCGCAGGAGCTTTTGAAAGCATATCCGGCTGTGAGTGTGGAAGTCAGTGATGTGACGCGGGACAGTGTATTTCTGACATCAATCCTTCCGGTGTTGCTCGTTTGTGTGCTGATGTTTTTCATTTTCAGTATGATGAACCGTCAGGCCGGGGGCACCAATGCCAGAATGATGAATTTCGGAAAAAGCCGCGCACAGCTGATCAATCTGATGGCGGGCCGCCTGACTTTTAAGGATGTGGCGGGGCTTCAGGAAGAAAAGGAAGATCTGGAGGAGATCGTTTCTTTTTTGAAGGAGCCTGCAAAGTATCTTCAGGTAGGAGCAAGAATACCAAAGGGCGTCATTTTGGTGGGCCCTCCGGGAACCGGTAAAACGCTGCTGGCAAAGGCGGTTGCAGGTGAGGCGGGAGTTCCGTTTTTCAGTATTTCCGGTTCGGATTTTGTGGAGATGTTTGTCGGCGTCGGCGCTTCCCGCGTTCGGGATTTGTTTGAGGAAGCCAAAAAGCATCATCCGTGTATTATATTTATTGATGAGATTGATGCAGTTGCAAGACGCAGGGGTACCGGTATGGGAGGCGGCCACGATGAGCGGGAACAGACGCTGAATCAGCTTCTGGTGGAGATGGATGGTTTCGGCGTGAACGAAGGGACCATTGTCATGGCAGCTACGAACCGTGTTGATATCCTTGACCCGGCAATTCTGCGGCCGGGACGTTTTGACCGCCAGATCGCGGTCGGCCGGCCGGATGTAAAGGGGCGTGAAGAGATTCTTCAGGTTCACTCAAAAGGAAAGCCGCTTGCGGAGGATGTGGATCTTGCGGAAACAGCGCGTACGACAGCAGGGTTTACAGGAGCAGATCTGGAAAACCTCATGAACGAGGCCGCAATTCTGGCAGCCCGGGAGCAGAGAGCTTATATCAAACAGTCTGATATCAACCGTGCGTTTATTAAGGTTGGAATCGGAGCTGAGAAAAAAAGCAAGGTTATTTCAGAAAAGGAAAAGCGGATTACCGCGTACCATGAAGCGGGCCATGCAATTCTGTTCCACCTTCTGCCGGATGTGGGGCCGGTGCATACGATTTCCATTATTCCGACAGGCCGCGGGGCAGCAGGCTATACTATGCCATTGCCGGAAAAAGACGAGATGTTTAACACAAAAGGCCAGATGCTGCAGGATATCATTGTGAGCCTTGGGGGCCGCGTGGCGGAGGAGCTTGTGATTGGAGATGTGACGACAGGTGCGTCGCAGGATATCAAGCAGGCGACCAGAGTTGCGCGTGCGATGGTGACAAAGTTCGGTATGTCAGAACGCATTGGCCTGATTAATTATGACAATGATGACAATGAAGTTTTTATTGGCCGCGATTTGGCACATACGCGTTCCTACGGTGAGGAGATTGCTTCGCAGATCGACGAGGAGGTAAAACGTATTATTGACGATGCGTATGCAAAAGCAAAGACAATGATATCCGAACATGAGTCAGTGCTGCATGCGTGCGCGAAGCTTCTGATTGAGAAAGAGAAGATCGGACGTGAGGAATTTGAGGCGCTGTTTACGGTATAAAAGGTATCTGGCAGTCTGCTGAGCGGACAGATGGGATTTTGCTGATATTTTGCTGATAGAAAAGGAAGAAATGGATTCCAGGAAATGTAAATATGCACAAAAATGGGATGCATTTTTTGTGAAGTTTATGCACACTTAATTGGCATCGTATGGTAATATAAGTATCGTAAAACCCCCCAATACATTATATAGTTTTTGCTACACCCCAATTTGAGAAATACCTTCTCCAAAAGAAGCAGTCGCTTGCGGCTGCTTCTTTTCGTTGTGGGGAAGGAGAAGACAGAGGGATAGAAAGGAATGATATTGATGCTGTAATTTGGGCCCGGGAAAGGTGAAGCATTTTAAGTTTCCATTGCATTTTGTATGGAAATGTGTTGAAATATTTTCATATAAAATGCAATGATTTGAACAAGAAATTCAAAAAATATGAACGGAGGAATATTACTATGAAATACGGTAT